>NZ_JACJEP010000049.1:0-9919 GCF_014164135.1 Pseudoalteromonas sp. SG45-1 | reverse complement strand
ATGTAGGTAAGGGGCGTGAGCAGGACGCGGAAGCTTTGCTCGGTTTTTACTTATTCTTACATGGATGTAAGCCAGTAGGGTAACGCAGGAGCAGTTACCGAGCCCACTAGGTTACAAACCTCGCGTCGCGATTTAATCGCCCCTAGATTGAACAAATTTCAATCCACAAAGAACAACACGCCCTAGTTAAAACAAAGGCTCGCAGTGCGAGCCTTTTTTAATACATTTTATTTAATATTACTCAGCCACACGCTTTGGTATGGTTCTAGCTCTATTGTTAATTGGCTTTCTTCAATCGTTTTATCTGCCACCAAATCAAACCACTTTTGGGTGTTAATTAAGTTCAAGTCGGCCAATGTGAGCGTTTGTGGTTTATCGCTAATATTATAAACGCAAAATATGCTTTGGCGTCTGTCTATACTTTGTCGCCAAAAACCAAATAATCCCCCTGCTAAATGCAGCGTAAACTGTGTAGCATTTGGGTGGAAGGCACTTTGCTTTTTGCGTACTGCCAATAAGCTTTTTATGCCGTTAAACACTTTATGATGATGACTGTACTTTTCACCAATTGCCGACAGTAGCTTTGACTCTTGCCAACGATGGCGGTTAATAGCACGGTTATGCTGTGAATTTTCAAAGCGTTCGTAATCGTTAGTTGTACCCAACAAACTATGAATATAAAGCCCTGGGATACCTTCAAGCGCAAACATAATTGCGTGAGCACACATAAACCGCTCCAGGCCAAACTTATCTGGGCCATTGTGCGTCCCTTGGAGAGCATCAAATAAAGCAATATTTAGCTCGTACGGTGTATGCGTTCCATCGTTACTGGTTCGCATAGATACACGACCACCAAATTGCATAGTGGTACTTACAAGTGACGCCACTTCACTGGGTTGTAATAAACCTTCAATTGGTCTGAGCCCTATTCCATCGTGCGAGGCTATAAAATTAAAGTATGCCGTCCCATTTTGCGCAGGCGGCATACTCATCATCCAATGTTTAATTGCTGTGCTATCGCCGCTAAGTAATGTGTGTAGCAACAATGGCGGTAATGCAAAGTTATAAATACTGTGCGCTTCGTTGGCGTTACCAAAGTACGATAGGTTTTCTTGGTTTGGAATATTGGTTTCGGTAATAATAACTACGCTGGGCTCTGCGTGCTCAATAAGCGTTCGCATGAGCCTTACGGCTTCATGTGTTTGCGGCAAGTTAATGCAACTTGTATTAAGCTGTTTCCACAAAAATGCAACCGCATCAAGCCTAAACAAACGCACGCCATTGTCTAAATAATGCCTAATTATTCCCACAAACTCTTTAAGTACATCAGGATTGCCAAAGTCAAAATCAACCTGATCGTGACTAAAGGTACACCACACGTGTTTTTCGCCGCTTGGCGTAGTTACAGTATTTAATAATGATGAGGTTCGCGGGCGTACAACTTGGCTTAAATCATCCGTTAAGCTCGCCGTTTTGAAATAGTCTTTACCCGGGTGTAAATCATTTAAAAAGTTCTCAAACCATACACTTCTGCTTGAGCAATGGTTAATAACCAAATCCGCCATTAGCTTTACATCTTTAGCGATATTTTGAATATCTCCCCAATCACCCAAGGACTCATTCACTTGCACGTAGTTCATTACGGCAAAGCCTTCGTCTGAGCTGTACGGGTAAAATGGCAATATGTGCAGCGCATTTAACTGCATATCACATTGCTCTTTTATAAACCTGTGTAGTGTTTTAAGCGGTGCCTCCATTGGGCTCGATACGGCAAATTCACTATCATCGTGTTTAATAATAGAGTCGCCATAAGCAATCAATACTATATCTTGTTCATCCCACCGGTTTGTATGGGGTGTCGGGTCGCGCAGTGCATTGCTACCTAGTATAATTTTAATGAGTTGCTGAGCAAGCTCAGTAACCGATAAAGGCAGCTCAACACCCTCATAAATAATATGAAGATGTTGCTCTACTCGTTGTAAAAATAATTCGCTAACTGTGCTCACATGCGCCCCTAATATTTATTGTTTAGACTTATAGGCTAGTTAACCTGCACGCAGGTTAACTATATTCTTCGTTATCTAGCTCTACGGCTTCTTTTAAGCGCTCAAGTACGTCTGGCATTGCTGATACAACACGGTTCCAACTTGGCACAAATGGCGCTTCCATTGGGTTTTCTAAAAAGTGTTGCCCTGCTTCCATAATATTTTGTGCAAACATTTCTACTGCTTTTTCTTCTTGGTGTACATCAAGCGTTAACCCGTTCATTAGCGCGTCGTTATGATACGTTTCTATAAAATCTAAACCGATACGGTAATAAGTCGCTTTTAATGAACGAATTGTTTCGCTGGTAAAAGTAACACCTTGAGTCGCCAGCTTTCTAAACAATGCCTTAGTAATATCAATCGACATTTTAGACAAACCTGCACTTTGATCATCAAGTGAAAGTTCTTGGTGCTTATGGTCATAATTATCGGCAATATCTACTTGGCACAAGCGGTTATGCGAATAGTTACGATACATTTCACTCAGTACGCCTATTTCAAGGCCCCAATCACTTGGGATACGAATATCGTTTAATACATCGCGTCTAAACGAAAACTCACCTGCAAGTGGGTATCTAAAAGAGTCCATATATTCAAGGTAGTCGGTATTGCCTAAAATTGTTTTAAATGAGCGAAGCAATGGCGTTACTAATAAGCGCGATACACGGCCATTAATTTTGCCATTAGCAGTACGCGGGTAAAACCCTTTACAAAATTCATAGTTAAAACGCGGATGCGCAACGGGGTAAATTAAGCGGGCAAGTAGGCCTCTGTCGTAGGTTAAAATATCGCAATCATGCAGCGCGATAGACTCTACTTCTGCTGTTGCTAATTTATAACCCATGCAATACCACACATTACGCCCTTTACCCAGCTCGCGTGGGGCAACACCTAGCTCTTGTAATTCTTTATCAAGTGCTTGTAAGCGTGGGCCGTCGTTCCATAATACTTTATGGTTTTGGTTTAGCTCTTTAAAAAAGCCTAGTGCATGACGGTACTGTGCTTCGTCGGCTCTATCTAAGCCTATCGTAATTTGTGATAAATATGGTACTTCGCGTAATTCACTAACTATATTTTGCAGCGCAGGGCCTTCAAGTTCACTAAATAACGAAGGAAGTATTAACCCCATAGGGCGCTGCTTACTAAAAGTAAGTAGCTCTTTTTCTAGGTCTTCTATTGGTCTGTCGGCAATATTATGTAGTGTTGTAATAATGCCATTCTGATAAAAATCAGCCATGAGATGTTTGCTCCTCAGAAATACTTAAAATACTGCTAATACACGGCAACGACGTTATTTCTTCAATCCAGCCCAGCGGTGCTGGTGATTGAGAATATCGTGCTTTGTTGTGCGACAATTTAACCGGCTTTTTACTCGCCGGATTGGCAATAATAATGGCGATATTTGCGTGTTCTAACATTTGCTTATCGTTATCGCTATCACCCAGTGCTATAACCGTGAGAGGCTTTCTGAAATGATGGGTAAACTGTTTAACTAACCACTGCTGTGCAGCGCTTTTATCGGTATTTTTGGCAATATGAATGAAGCGTCCACCAATTTTTATATCGTAGCCGAGTGCTTCAACGTCGTTTACAAAGGCTGTGAGTAATTCGTCATTGCCATACCAATAAAGAGGGTCTGAATAATCGCGAGTTTGTGCGCGTCTTGCTTGTGCATCGTTTAGCCCGGTAAGCTCTGATATTTGCTCACTCGATAAGTCACTAAACAATTTGTAATGCGCTTTATAATCCGCCTTTAAAGTATTTAAATCATTTAATAAACTCGATAACGGCTTTGCCATTGCGTAGCACCAATAAGCGCCTACTTTTTTACAACCAATTGGCTTTAATTCAAAATAGTCTTCTGGAATAAATACCGCTGCACCGTTTTCGACAATAAAAGGCTGTCGAATATTTAAATCGTTTTTAAGCTCTATAACTTCGCAAAAAGTTTTGCTGGTATTAAACACCACAGGAATATGCGCATTTTGCAGCTGCTGTAATAACTCACTGATATTATTTGTATTGTAATCGGCGTGATCGAGTAATGTACCGTCCAAATCTGTAAAAATAATAGGTTGAAGGGTGTCATCACTTGTTAGGTGCATACCGCTAATATCTCGGTTGCTATCAAGTTCAATTAAAGCATTTGCTTTAGCGCTCAGTGTGTTTAAGTTCTCACGCGTAATGCGCTCAAAATGAGAAATAAAATACACCAATTGCTCGTTAGTCATGGTGCCTGAGCCTTCACCTTTTTTGGCTATTAGCTTTTGTTCTTGCTCTTGTCGCCATGTAAAAACATCACTAAAACTCGGTGCTTTTAGCATAACGGTATAATCAATTAGGTTAAAAACGGCTTTATATTCATTTGCCAAACAGCTATTTACACAGCGGCGCCAAACGCCTTCTTTATCAAACTGTTGCTCTAACTCGTTAAGCGGCTCACTCAATGAAAACAGCGGTTGTGGCTCACTGCCCACGCACCACCCTTCTAAAATAACAATATCAACTGGCTTTTCATTTGTTAGCCAATCACTTGTTGGCACGCAGTCGTCTTCGTGTTTATTAAAACGGGGAAGCGGTACGTTTACCTCTCCTGCCAGTAAATTAGTTATTGTGCTATTCATTAACGCTACGTCGTGAGTACCCGGTACTCCGCGAGTAGTAAAAAGAGGATGTACGTCTTTGGCAAGCTCAGCACGTGCTTGTTTTGCTAAATAAAAGTCATCAATTGACAATGCTACACTGTTAAGTGGTGTGTTTTTAGAAAACCACGTAACTAAAAAATCTGCGAGTGTTGTTTTTCCTGAGCCCTGGCATCCATTTATGGCAACAAAAATAGGAGTATTTGTTTTTTTAGATTCGAGGATGTCATGCGCAAGTGGAACAAAATATTGCTCACTCAAATATTGATACTTTAAAGGCAGTTGGTGTTTTGCTAAAAACGGGGTTATATCCACAATATTGGCCTCTGACATAGTAACTCCTTTGCATACGATGCGTTCTGGAAATTAAATGCAGATACTAGACCATTATTATTTTTGTATATTTATTAATAGGTTAAAAAAATAGCGCATTGAAAATGCGCTATTTTGGTGCAATATTTTTAACTTACGTGCACTATTAACTCTCTTGAGGCTGCGCCTTAGGTAATACAAGGTTGAGCACAATGCCTAAAATAGCGCATAAACTTACGCCCTCTAAACTAAATTGGCTACCACCTATATGCATACCGCCAATACCGCACACCAAAATAAGTGCAACAATACTTAAGTTACGTGGTGCTGTTAAATCATCGCCCGACTTAACTAATGTATTTAAACCCACTACAGCAATAGAGCCAAAAAGTAGAATCATAATGCCACCCATTACAGGTACAGGTATAGTCTGTAAGCCAGATCCCATTTTAGCAACAAAGGCTAAAATAATGGCGATAATGGCTGTCCACATCATTACTTTAGGATTGAAGTTTTTGGTAAGCATAACTGCTCCCGTCACCTCTGAGTAAGTAGTGTTAGGCGGGCCGCCAAATAATGATGCTGCAGACGTCGCAAGGCCATCACCAAACAAAGTACGGTGAAGCCCAGGTTTTTTCAAAAAGTCTTTATTGGTTACTTGGCTAATAGCCATCATGTCGCCAATATGCTCAATTGCAGGTGCTATTGCTACAGGCACCATAAACAAAATAGCCTGCCATTTAAACTCAGGCCATGTGAAGTTTGGTACAGCAAACCACTGTGCGTTAGTTACTGCATCAAATTGCACAACGCCCATACCAAGCGATAAACAATAACCCGCAACAACCCCTGCCAGAATAGGTATAAGCTTGAATACGCCTTTTCCCCACACTGCAAAAATAAGCGTAACCACTAACGAGAACAACGAAATATAAATAGCACTGTTGTAATCAATAATTTGAATACTTCCGTCGCCACTTTTACCCATCGCCATATTTACAGCAACAGGTGCAAGCGCTAAACCAATAACCATAATTACAGGGCCTACAACCACAGGCGGTAAAATTTTATGAAGCGTTGCAACGCCCTTAAATTTTACTAATAAACTTAAAAGCATATAAGCAAAGCCCGCTACCATTAAGCCGCCCATAGTGGCTGGCACGCCCCACATTTGCACAGCGGCAATAATGGGTGCAATAAAAGCAAATGATGAAGCTAAAAATATAGGCACTTGGCCTTTAGTCACTACCTGAAACAGCAAAGTACCAATGCCAGCGGTAAAAAGCGCAACATTAGGATCCAAGCCCGTTAAAAGTGGCACTAATACCAGCGCACCAAATGCTACAAACAGCATTTGCGCGCCTGTTAAAATGGTTTTTATTGAAAAGGTGTCATTATTTTGCACTTAAAGACTCCTAAACAGTACCGAATATTTTGTCGCCCGCATCGCCTAAACCAGGGATAATATAGCCCTTTTCGTTTAAGTGGCTATCTACAGAGGCTGTAAATATTTCTACGTCGGGATGTGCTGTAAGTGTTTTTTCCACACCTTCTGGTGCAGCTACTAATACAATTACTTTGATTTCTTTACAGCCTGCTTTTTTAAGCATATCGATTGTGGCAATCATTGAGCCACCTGTTGCAAGCATAGGGTCAATAACTAAGCTTAAGCGCTCATCAATATTACCAACAAGCTTTTCAAAATATGGTACTGGCTCTAGCGTTTCTTCGTTACGTTCAAGACCAACAACACTTACTTTAGCGGCTGGTAATAACTGCATAACACCGTCCATCATGCCAAGACCAGCACGCAAAATAGGCACTACGGTAATTTTTTTACCTTTAATGTGCTCTACTTTTAATTTATTGCCATCCCAGCCTGTAATTTCGTTATCTTCTAACTGTAGGTTTTTAGTTGCTTCGTAGGTTAATAAGGTTCCAACTTCAGAACATAATTCACGAAAGCTTTTAGTACTAATACCATGCGCTCGCATTAGGCCTAGTTTATGTTGAACAAGAGGGTGAGAAATAACGTGAATTGCCATGATATAAACCTACTGATACAAGAATTTGCAGTATTTTATATTAAAAAAGGTCATTTGACCTGTAGTTTTAAAGAGATTTTCATACATCGTGCCAAAATGTATTGTTTTGCTTGATATTTATGCAAGAGATTAGCAAAACCTGTTTATTAAATGTTACCCGCTAACCAGCTGTTTACTTGCTGTTGCATATAACTATTTATTTTTTGATGCTCGGGGCTCCACCCAGCTAAAAATCGATAAAAGTCAGCCCATGCAGCAGGCCATAAAGCGAGCCAATCGTCAGCTATTTTACTTGCTGGTGCCCAAGGGTGATAAGCTGTAATAGCAGCCTTTAAATTATCAAAATAATACACAAGGTACTCATCAGCGCACTCGTGTAATTGTGCATCACTTAAGCAACTGGTCATAAAATACATTACATCAATTATCCCAGAACCTGCACCTATATACTGAAAATCATAACCGAGTATTTCATCGCGCTCATTTGCTGCAAAGTTAGCAAGTTTTGCATCGCCATGAATCAGCGTTTTATACGTACAACTTTGTAGCTGCTCATCTATTTTATGTGCAGCATTTTTAATATCGGACTTTTTATCAAGGTTATCTTTTAGTTTATTAAACTCATCTGGGCGCGTGCTTAAATGCCAGTAGTTGCCTTGCTGCCATAACCCTTCAGCGGGTTTACTTAAGTTAAACGCATGAAAGTGTGCAAGCCACCTTAATATAGCTTTAACATGTTGTGGCCCTGCTTGAGTAAACCCATGTTTGGTGAAATCCTTAAACACCAGCGCATATTCATCATCTTTATTAATTGCACCTATACATTCAATACTTTGCGCATGCACTGGGAAATGCTGGCTATAAAGCTTATAAAATGTGTATTCAACACTATATGAGTGCTGCTTTCTTTTAAGCGCAAATTCGCTTTGTTTAATTTTAGGATGGTGTATATAACTGGGTATTTTAATCGCTTTAATAACGCAGGCTTTATCATCAAGCTGGCACTGCACAATACTGCCACACCCACTCCAAAGTGATGTAAGCGTATCGCCAATTTCAATGTGCTTAAAGTGAGGTTGTAATAAAGGAATATAAAATGCCATAGCTATTTTAAGTAATTAAGTTTTTTGTAGTTTAACATTAGTGGACGTTTTTAATAAAACTAAGGCATAAAAAACCCCACTTGGTTTTATACAAGTTTGTATGTAAATAGTGGCCAAAATCACTATGCCACTACACATAGACTCCCCACCAATCATCCAGTGATTTGGCAAAGATACGTGAACTTTAACTAATCCTTCGTTGCTCATTTAGATGCCTAACGCCCAGCTAAGCCGCCGGAACGGAGTTGATTGTTTTGTGCGAGCGTAGCGGAAAAGCACAAAACGAGCAACGCAGTGGAGGTCGGATTGAGCTGTTTGTTATGTGCGAGGCTCACGCTTGTTCCATACTAGTGATGGACACACCGTTGACGCATATTTTTGTGCTTCTTCAATTGACGAATATGCTCCTCCCTGAAAAGTAGAAGTATTTGAGTATGCGCCAATATGAAGACCATAAAACTCACCAAAACGATCCTCTCTAACGACAGGTTCATCTTCGTGGTCGCCAGAACCAGGCTTGAAATTAGTTTTAATAATATGAGCCTCCATATCTACAGCTTCATCATAGAGCCATTTCCCGCTAACAATTAGTTCTTCTACTATTTTGACCAATACTAACTCCCTAGCACATAACACCCTACATAACCGGTTTTGGCTGCTCTTGCCAAAATCCGGTTCATGTATTTGTTATATTTCATTGCGCGAATATCAATAAGGGGATATCACCAGCTACTTTGGGTACACTAATTGGCCCTATAACCAACTCTCCAGTGTTCTTATCTACGACAGAAAAGTTAACTTCTGTCCAACTATGTTCGCCTAATTTTATTTGGTATTCAGCTTTCCTATCAAAAGTTGCTTTGATGGGAGCCTCAGCGTGGTTTGCTCCTTCATTGTAACAAATGCTTATTTCCCTCTCCCCCAATTCAACTCTCGTCGGTTTATCAAAAGTAAAACTGTTTTGGAAGGCACCATCGACTCGACATAAATAGACTTTTTCATGTCCTTTCCCCAGGAACTTCCCAGGACTATCTTCACCCCAAAAAACGACACTTGGAACGGTCTCTAGTGGTGGAGAATACAAATTAGCATTTCGGCCAGTAGAAGAGCACCCAAGTAAAAACAACAATGTGAATAAGACTACTAAAAACTTCATGTGACTCTCCCTGAAATATAACTTTTAAATAAGGGGAGCAGACGCGTGGGCTATAATGCGAAGCAGCCCACGTGTATGCGTCCCAGCGAACGTAGTGAGTGACTTAATTTTTTTGTTATGTGCAAACACTCAATACAACCTTGCCACTATTGATTGTGACATTACCGAAGCAGGCCGAAATCAAAAATCCTGATTCTGTTTTGCTAAAGCTATCTATGTTGCCATAGTCCAGCGAGCCATCTAAATCCGTTGTCGGCGTGATTTCCGATTGCTCTTTAACACTCGATATATATGAAAAGTCAGAGAACGTTAAAACTGCTTTTTTATAACAAGTGTACTCATTGGGCTTTGGCCTAGTGTAATGAACCGATGAAGGCCAGATACTAGCTTCAAGCTGTATAGAAAATTTGTTTTCTGAGACTGTCCAGCTCAGTATAAAAGAGTCTTGAAGATCAATTCCATCCATAGAATCCAACAGTTACTCCTTGCACATAACACTTTAGTATTTATGCGACACGCAGTTTGTGTTGCATAATCGCTTGTTGGACTGAGGCGCTACCTGCTCGGTGTGTCAGAGTTGGTGTTGTTTATGCTATGGGAATTTGCTTTTTAGAGG
>NZ_JACJEP010000048.1:0-10033 GCF_014164135.1 Pseudoalteromonas sp. SG45-1 | reverse complement strand
CAACGCAGGCTATATTACAGCAAGTAATTCAATACAGTGAAGAGCGCGAAGGGGTTATGGTTTTTGCCGCCACGGTAATGCATGCCCAGGAAATATTAAGCTACTTGCCAGCTCATCAAAGTGCACTAATCACAGGTGATACGCCAAACACTGAGCGCGATAAAATCATTAAGCAATTTAAAGCTAAGCAATTAAAGTATTTAGTTAATATTTCGGTATTAACTACAGGATTTGATGCGCCACATGTCGACTTTATAGCTATTTTAAGACCTACAGAATCAGTTAGTTTATATCAACAAATTGTGGGGCGAGGTTTAAGGTTATCTGAATCAAAAACGGATTGCTTAGTAATAGATTATGCTGGCAATGGTTTTAATTTATTTCACCCAGAAGTAGGTGATAAAAAAGGCGATAGTGATAATGAATCTGTGCAGGTACTTTGCCCAGGTTGTGGGTTTGCGAATATATTTTGGGGTAAAACAGACTCCACTGGCAAAGTAATAGAGCACTTTGGCAGGCGTTGCCAAGGCCTGTTAGAAGATGATGATGGGCATAAAGAGCAGTGCGATTATCGTTTTAGGTTTAAAGAATGTGAGCAGTGCGGTGCCCAAAATGATATTGCTGCACGTAAATGCCATGATTGCGGCGCGGTAATGGCCGACCCTGATGATAAGTTACGCAATGCATTAAACTTAAAAGACGCACTTGTGCTTCGATGTAGTGGGTTATCGGTAACTCTAATTAAAGATGAACTTATTAAAGTAACGTATTTTGATGAAGATGGCGCAAGTTGCGATGAGGTATATAACCTCGCAAATAAGGGCGGGCAATTTATATTTAATAAGCAATTTGGTCTACGAGTAGGACTTGGACAAACACCTATTAATTTTAAAACTGCAGCGCAAGTAGTAAGCGCACAATTTGAATTAGTACCACCAGATTTTGTTATTGCACGAAAAAGCAAAAAGTATGGTTGGAAAGTGGCTGATAAGCTATTTGATTATAAAGGCAATTTTAGGAAGGCAAATCAGTTAAGCCGTTAAGCTTAACTGATAGAGTACATTGAACTAATACAATTAAAAGGCAACTAAGCCTCGTCACCGTCCATTAATCCCCAGCCGTCACCATATCCATTAAAGCTATTAGCAATGCTTTCAATGTATTGCTCAGCTTGGCCTAAAAGGGTGTGCTCTGGCACCATTTGTACTTGAGTGATTACTTCCCAAACGCCAGTGTCTTTACATTTTTCAAGCTCAGCATTTTGAACTAATGCATCAGAGACTATTTCTTTAGCAAATTTTTCAGCATCGGCTTCTTGTTCGAATAAAATAAAAAAATCGACTTGGTGCATTTTATTTAAATCAATGCCAGCAGCGGCTATTTCGGCTAAAAGTTGGCCGTTATCATCATCAGGGAATTGCATTAAAAACTCATTTAAAATTAATTTTTTATTCGTAGGCACTATTGTAACTAAAATATTGTCTTAACGCGTACTAATTTTAATTATGCTGATACTTATTCAAAGTTAAATTTACGCGTTAGATTGTCATTAAGTTAATGTGTTGCTCATTATGGCTATGCTAATATGCGCGTAATCAGCCAGTTTTATGTAAGATATTAAAAGTAAGGATATTTACTTGTTTATTAAGTTTTTACGTTGCATATGTGTTGTGAGCGCTTTAATTGCGACAAATAGCTATGCTGCAGAAAAAGTCATAGAAGATTACGAAATTAAAGGGTTAAGTGGCGATTTAGAAAATAACGTAGCCCTTTATCTCAAGCAATTAATTGGTGAAAAACCAACCCGTACACTTCGTCGTTATGCCCAAAAGCAAGTACAAAATAGCATTAAAGCACTTGGTTATTATAGCCCGACCGTCGAGGTTATTTATGATAAAGACGACAGCGAGTTAATTGTTAAAGTTGAGCGAGGTCCTGCAACTCGCATAGAAGCAATTAATATTACGTTAAACGGCGATGGCCAAAATGATACTCAATTACAGGCATTAATTAAAAATACCAACTTAAAACAAGGTGATGTTTTAAATCATGGTAGATACGACTCTGCTCATAAAAAAATAGAATCTATGCTATTGGAGCTTGGCTATTTTGATGCAAAGTGGCCAGCGCGCAAATTAGAAGTGTCACTTAAGAAAAATAGTGCTGTTATTACTTTTGTAATTGATACTGGGGTTAGATATCAGTTTGGTGATATAAAAATAGCTAGTAATACGCCTGCTGAAAAATACATACGCTCGCTTGCGCCTTTTACTCAGGGCCAACCTTATAAATCAACACATATTGCTGACTATAATTTGGATTTATCAAGCACCCCTTATTTTGCAAGCGTGCGCGTTTACGCCGATATTGCTGCGCGTAAAAATAGCCAAGTACCTATTAAGGTAGATGTGTTGCACAAGCCTGCAAATAGCTATGAAATTGGCGGCGGTTTTAGTACTGACTTAGGGCCCAAAGTGCGTTTTAAATGGAGTAAACCGTGGATCACAGAAGACGGCCATTATCTCGAAACTAATTTAAATGTGGCGCAAAAGCAGCAAGATATTTCCATGGCTTATACCATTCCAGTTGATGATCCGAATGATGATTTATGGCGTTTTTCTGCTGGATATAAATTAGAGGATGAACTAACAAACGATACCTACAGTGAAATACTCACGGGGCAAATTCAGCGCCAATGGTTAACCGAAAATAAGTGGGTGCGTACTGCATTTTTACGCCGCGACCAAGAAACCTACCGTATCGGTGATGAAGAGGAAGAAAGTACCGAAATGTTAATGCCGGGCATTAGCTACGCCCGCAAAAAATCAAAAGGCGGCACGACTCCATACTGGGGAGAGCAGTGGCTTATATCTGCTGAGTTTGGCTTAGATGATGTGCTTTCGAGTACTAATCTGATTAGGGTACAAATGCAACATGCGTGGTTACGTACATACTTAGAGAAGCATTTAGTGTTTTTAAAAGCAAATGTTGGTGCAATGCTTGTTGATGATATTGAAAACGTACCTTACTCACTGCGCTTTTATGCAGGTGGCGATCAAAGTGTTCGTGGTTTTGCGTACCAATCAATATCGCCGGAAAATGATGATGGCGATCTCATCGGTGGTAAATACTTACTAACCAGTACAATAGAGTACAACTATCAGTTTGCTCAAAACTGGCGCGCAGCTTTATTTGTTGACGGTGGTACTGCGACGAATGATTTTTCTGATGATTTTGAAGTAGGCGCTGGTTTTGGTTTTCGCTATTTAACACCCGTTGGCCCAGTGCGTATAGACCACGCTTGGGGATTAACAAAAGAAAGTAAAAGCACACGTTTAAGTATTACCATAGGGCCAGAAATTTAATGTCAGTATTAAAAAAGATAACAGCCGCCGTAAGTGCTATTTTTGTCACGTTAGTTGTTGCACTATTTTGTTTGTTATTTACCGCACCCGGTAATCAATTTATTGCTTATAGTGCAAACAAAGCGGTAGACGGACTACATATTGAAATTAAAGATGGCCGTTTTATTTATAATGATGCCTTTAATGTGCGCTTTACTAGCAACGGATTGGATTTTAATGCACAACAATTGAAAATTGATTTGTTTTGGTGGCAGTGCGATGGAATTTGTATAGATAACTTAAGTGCTAAATCTATAAATTTAACATTACCAAAAACTGCAGAGTCACAAGAAGAAGCCGCTGCAGAGCCGCTTGAAAAAATCAGCTTACCTTTTAATATTGCTTTAAAAAACATTGCGATCAATAAATTTACGCTAGAGCATCCAAGTGCAAACGTAAGCGTTAATAACTTTAAACTCTCAGCAAAAGCAGAGGGTTCAAAGCTGACGGTTAAAAGCCTGAATATTCCCACCATACTTGTTGCTTTAAAAGAGCAAGAACAAGATGCGAAAACACAAACGGCGCAAAATACTCAAGCGCTTTTAACGCACCTACCCGCATTACCTAATATAGAATTTACTTCGCCACTTGACTTAGTTGTTGAAGACTTTGAAATAGCTAACATTACGATTGAGCAAAACGAAGCCCAGCATGTTATTGAAAACATCTCGCTGCAATTAAGTGTGGAAGATGCGGTTATTAATTTAGAGTCATTCTCAGCAAAGTATGAGCAGTGGCAGCTTAATACGCACCTTAATGCTGAGCTTGCAGGGAACTTGCCCGTAAAAGGGGATGTTGTTTTACAAAGTGATGAGCACCAAGCCAATTTGCAGTTGAATGGCGACTTATCAAACCTAAACTTAAATTTAGAAACGCAGGGACAATATCCGCTTAGTTTAACGGCAACGGCAAATTTAAAGCAAAAAAACTATCCGTTTGAGTTAAATGGCAAAATTAAACAGTGGCTTATTGATGCACAAAGTAATGCGCTTAAAGTGCGAAATGTAAGCCTCAATGCACAAGGTAATGCCGACGATTACCAGCTTAGCCTGCAGGGTAATAGCCAATTAGGCGCGTACCCAGCTGTTGACTTAAATACCCAATTAAAAGGCAGTCTCACCAAAGCAACTTTACAAGCGCTAAGCATTAAAGCAAACGAAAGCAGTGCAACTATACAAGCCAATGTTGATTGGCAAAAAGGCATACAGGCTAACTTTAATGGCACGCTTGCTAACTTAAAAGCGCAGTACTTAACTGATGCAGCTACCAGTGATATTTCAGGACAGTTTAAAGGCTCGTTTAATGCAGCTGACGACAAGTGGCAGCTACAAATGAATAATACAAAGTTAAACGGATTACTTAACGACGTGCCACTAGAATTTGCCTCAAACTTTAAGCTCGACAACACGTTAAAAGCTAATATTGATAGTTTTTATTTAAGTAGTGGCACCAATAAATTAGCACTAAGCGGGCAAGTTGATGACACTTGGCAAGTTGATGGCAAAGTAACGCTTAAAAGTGATGAAAAAGCTAATATTCCATTTACTGCTGATGGCAACGCAAATTTAAAAGTGAGAGGGGAAAGGTTAACGCCCTCTGTTGATTTAGCGCTAATACTCGATCGCTTTATTTTTGATGAAATAAACATTAATAAATTATCAGTAAAAGGGCAGTTAGATACCGCAGCCGATTGGCAAACCGATGTTTCGGTAAGTGTTGGTTCGGCGCTTGTAGCCGAACAGCAAATTAATAGCGTTAAAATTGATATTAGCGGCGACAAAACAGATCACCAACTTACGGCATCTGTAGATGCTGAGCAAGGCAGTGTAGAGTTTGAAGTTCATGGCAAAATTAATAATACCACTTGGAATGGCGAGCTTAGTAATGTAACGCTCAGCGATAAAAAGCTTAGTTTTAGTAATACTAAAAATATTGCCATTATGGTTAATACGCAAAGTGGCGACTTTGATGTAAGTGCACATTGTTGGGCATCTGAGCAAAGTAAATTGTGCATAGACACCTTAGCCCAATCAAAAAACCTCGGTCAGCTAAATGCTAAACTAAGCAATTTAGCTCTTGAGGAGCTTAAGCACTTTTTACCTAATAGCCTTCGTACTCGCGGTAATATAACTGGCGATGTAGCACTTAATTGGCAAAGTGGTGCGCTTAAAACATTACGCGCAAATATCGATTCTAGCGACTTAGAAGCGGTGCTTACCTCGGAAGAAGATCGTTTTAAATTACCAATCGAAACTCTAACTGTTAGTGCATTTTCGGACTCTCAAGTTGGCAAGCTTGAAGCTAATTTAGAATCAAGTGTGCTTGGTAAAATAAACACACAAATTGATATTGACGACATACAAAATACGCAAGCGCTTAACGGCACTATTAATATTGATAAAATACTCCTTTCAGACTTACAACCATTTCTTGAAACCCTTGAGCAGTTAAAAGGTGATATTAGTGGAAAAGTCGCGTTAGCAGGTACGTTAAAAGATCCATTATTAAATGGCGAGCTTAATGTGAGCGATATTAGTTTAGAGGGCGAGCAATTGCCTATAGCGCTGCAAAAATCAAATATAAACGTATTGTTTGATAAAACAACAGCCACAATAAAAGGCAACTTAAACGACAACCAGGGCGGTAAAATAAACCTCACCGGTGACGTTGATTGGCAAGGTGCGCAACCTGCTGTAAATGTGGCGGTAGTTGGCGATCAGTTTTATGTACGCGCGCAGCAAGGGGTTACTTTTAAAGTATCGCCGGATTTAAAAATAGGCTTGGCTAATAATGCACTCAAGCTTGCTGGTAAGGTAGTTGTGCCTTACGGTCGTATAATGATTGAAGAGCTTCCTGAGGGCGCAGTGCAAGTTAGCGATGATGAAATTATTGTTGATCAAAAAACCGAGGCCACCGAAACAGTTCCGTTTGATTACGACATAGATTTAAAAGTGATTGTTAAAAACGATGTAAAAGTAGAATCGTTTGGCTTGGAATCAAAAGTTGCGGGTGATTTAGCGATAAAAATGAGTCAAGGTGCACCAATTATAGCCACAGGTGAGCTTAACTTAATTGAAGGTACTTACTTAGCCTTTGGGCAAGATTTAATAATCAGCACCGGGCAAGTAGGTTTTAGCGGTTCAATTGAACAACCATTTTTAAATATTAAAGCAATACGTAACCCCGATACGACTGCAAATGGTGTCATTGCAGGGGTTACGCTCACGGGAAATGTTGAACAACCAACGCTCAAAATATTTTCTGAGCCTGCGATGGATCAAGCTCAAGCACTTGCATATTTACTTAATGGCCAACCTTTGGGTGACGGGGAAAGTTCGTCAAGCGATGCTATGCTCACACAGTTATTACTTTCTCAAGGGGTTAGCCGCAGCGAAGGGGTTGTTTCTAAGGTGGGTGAAACCTTTGGGTTATCAGATGTAAGTTTAAGCTCATCTGGTAGTGGCGATAGCACCAAAGTAGAAATATCAGGTTACGTAGCACCCAGCTTACAAGTTAAATATAGCGTGGGTGTATTTGATTCGCTCAGTGAGGTGGCTGTGCGATATCAGTTACTTTCACAGTTATACATAGAAATAACGAGCGGCCTATACCAAAATGTTGATGTGCTATATAAGTTTGACTGGGAATAACCAAAACTATAATAATTATTAGGATATGAGTGATGAAAAAAATTATATTGCCAGCTCTGCTTAGTGTTTTATTAAGCGGTTGTGCTCAACAATTTGGCAATGATGTTGTTAATCAAGAGCTACCTTTATTGAGCGCGAGTGAAGTTATTGCTAGTGCAACAGACAATGACTGGCGAGTAGTGAACGCCCAAAATATTTTAAAGATAACGCTGCCAACGGGCGATGCGTACATTGAGCTTAATGAACTGCTTGCCCCAAAGCACGTTCAAAACATTAAAAAGTTAGCACGAGAAGGGTTTTATAAAAATACCAGCGTTTATCGGTTTGTTGAGGGTTTTGTAGCGCAAGGTGGCGACAGCTTGGGTAAAAAGTTAATTAAAACGGCAGATAAAACAGTCCCTGCTGAGTTTTATTTAACAACAAACAAACCACTTTTAATTACTGAGCTAAATGGCGACGGATATGCACCAGTTACCGGCTTTTTAAACGGCTTTGCAGTAGCTCAAAACTCAGCACATACGCAAACATGGCAAGTGCATTGTAGTGGCGTGTTTGCCATGGCGCGCGACAACGATATAAACAGTGCGAGTACGGAGTTTTTTGTAACAATAGGGCAAGGCCCGCGCTACCTTGATAAAAATATTACTGTGTTTGGTCGAGTGCTCGAAGGTATAGAGCATTTTAACCGTTTAGCGCGCACACCAAGTGAAGGTAAAGCATTTAACCCAATTACCAATATACAAGTACTTGGTGATGTACAAAGCGATAAAAGTATATTTAAAGTGATGAAAACAAACTCACCGGTGTTTAAAAACTTAATAAATGCTCGTAAAAACCGTGTTGAACCATGGTTTGTTAAAGCACATAATTACGTTGATGTGTGTGGTATGCCTATACCCACTAAGCGTGAAGTTATACCAATCCGCAATAATACTTAATCATTTTGCGGGGCTAAACGTGTCGTTACCTGCGTTAAAAGATTCTCATTTACGACTGCATGGATGCAGAAGGTAGAGCAATGCAGGAGCAATTGCCGAGAACAACTAAATAGCTAATCTTTTGCCTAGCTATCAACACGTTTTCCCAGCCTTAAAATAGCTCACTTAATTAAGCGAATTGGTATTAATTAAATATACAAATAGAAAAGGAGCCTAGGCTCCTTTTTTTAATACCCATATTCCAATTAAAAATAACCTACTGACGATTAATTTTAACTGCAAATGGCGTATCGTTATAATGTGTAGAGCGATACGGGTTTATATCAAGCCCGCCGCGACGAGTATAACGCGCGTAAACTTCTAACTCTTTAATATTAAGTTGTGTTGTTAAATCGCTATAAATACGCTCAACACACTGCTCATGAAATTCGTTATGTGTTCTGAATGAAATTAAATAACGCAATAACGACTCACGGCATATTTGCTCGCCTGTGTATCGTATAATTACACTTGCCCAGTCAGGCTGGGAGGTAATTAAACAGTTCGATTTAAGTAAATGGCTGTAGAGCGTTTCTGTAACTACGTTATCACTTTTTGCTTTAAGTGAATTAGCATCAATGTCGTAATTATTAATCTCAATATCTAAATCATCAATACATTCACCAGGCAGCGCTGTACACGGTAAGCAATTGTAATCATCAGGATTATATAAAGTCACTTTGACAGAGCTGTTAACCGCGTTTGATAAATCATCAATTAAATGCTGTTTTACTACATCAATGCTTTCAAATCGGGTTTGGTTAAAGCTATTTAAATAAAGTTTAAACGACTTTGACTCAATAATATGGCTGCTTTGGCACTCAAAGCTAAATAAGGCCACGGCAACTTGGGGTTTACCTTTATTGTTTAACCATGAAAGCTCGTAACCTGTCCAAATGTCTTGGCCTTTAAATGGCAGCTCTGCTTCGTCAATATTTAAAGCATCACGATTTAATTTGCGCGCAATAGGGAAAAGCAAGCTTGGCGTGTACACATCTACATACTCAGTAGATTGGCCTAATACGCTACCTTTAAGGTCTGGAGAATTGCTGTAATCTGTCATGTTTGCTCTTAAATAGTTACAATGGGGACATTATATCTAATTTAAATGAGTTTCACAGTATGTCTGTTGCATTGCTTATAGAACAACTTCATCAAAAATTTAGCGAAAATACCCTTAAAAACACTGCAAAGTACCCACTTATTACACACGACGATCAATGGCCAAGCCCATGTGAAGTTGGTGAGGTTGACGAGCGAGGAAACATTCAATGGCAGGGGGCGCGTCAGCAACCTGCAGGTTCGCTTAATGATTTAGCCAGTGCACTAGAACTTGAGTTTCCAAAAGCGCTTAGCGAGCTATACGGACATATGTACGGTGGAAGTATTTTAGCAAGTATTGATGGGCATCAGGTTGAATTACTACAAGCATGGAACGAAGAAGACTTTAATTTGTTACAGCAAAATATAACGGGTCACGTTTTAATGAAACGCAAGCTCAAGCAGCCAGAAACAGTATTTATTGGTTTAACAGAACAAGATGATTTACTAGTGAGTGTTTTGGTGCACACTGGTGAAGTATGTTTAGAGTTTGTCGGCAAAAAAACACACCATGTACTTGCACCTAACATTAATGCTTTTTTAAAGGCATTAGAGGTTTAAAACGTATTTAATAAATCAGCTTAGCGTCATCACTAAGCTGATTTTTAGAGCCATTACTAGGGCGTGTTGACCTTTCGTGGTTGATTTTTCAGCTGTATGTTTGGTTTTTAGGCAAGGCAGAGCCTATGTAGTGTAGTTACTCCCTATAAATAGGCGATAACGAAGCATAAATGCCAAACATGCGCTGCCCTTTGAGTTCTTTCTAGGAACGGTTTACTCTTTGTTGCCTACATGGATGTAGGTAAGGGGCGTGAGCAGGACGCGGAAGCTTTGCTCGGTTTTTACTTATTCTTACATGGATGTAAGCCAGTAGGGTAACGCAGGAGCAGTTACCGAGCCC
>NZ_JACJEP010000047.1:0-10932 GCF_014164135.1 Pseudoalteromonas sp. SG45-1 | reverse complement strand
GTGGGCTCGATAACTGCTCCTGCGTTATTCTAATGGCTTACATCCATGTAAGAATAAGTAAAAACCGAGCAAAGCTTCCGCGTCCTGCTCACGCCCCTTACCTACATCCATGTAGGCAACAAAGAGTTTATCGTCCCTAGAAAGAACCCAACGGGCAGCGCATGTTTTGCATTTATGCTGCGTTATCGCCTATTTATGGGGAATAACCACACTTCATAGGCTCTGCCTTGCCTAAATACCAAACACACTGCTGCAAATTCAACCATCAAAGATCAACACGCCCTCGTATTTTACTGCGTTGACTCCGCCTTTTTACGGCTCATAATTTTACCTGCGATGCTTTGCACAGTGCCTTTTAGTAAGCTGCGTTTGTTTTCAAGCCTTGGTAATGGGCGACTAAGCTCCATTGCTTTGTAACCAATACGCGCTGTAAAAATACCAGCACTGACCCCTTGCGCAGCTCGTCCCGAAAGCTTACCTAAAAGCTCAGCACTTAGTGCAGTTGCAGCAAGGTCAGATACAAGCTCAGCACTGCCTACAAACATAACTTGTTTTATCAACATACGGTAAAGCTTTATACGGCTCGCGTAGCCAAAACCAATGCCGTAAATTTTACCAATTTGTTCTATTAACTTAGTACCACGCCAAAGCACAGCCATCATATCCACCAGCGCAAGTGGGCTTAGGGCAACTAGCAGTGCAGATTCAGTCGCAAAACGATTTATAAGCTTTTTAGCTTTGGTGTCTTGGGTTATTAATAAACTGTTGGCGTACAGCGTCATTATTTCTTTGTCGCTGTGATGCATCGCTACTTGGTTTTTAAAGGTTTCAAAGTTATCAAGCTCTTGGTGTTTATTAAGCTTTTCGAGCCAAGGTAATGCACCGCCTACTTGCTCGCTGTTTAAAAGCCTGTCGGCTTCAACTCGGTGCAGCTGGTTACGCTTTAAACTGCGCAGCATTCGGTACTCTCGCCACAATAAGCGCCCTATTAGCAGTACGCCACTTACAACCGCGGTTAAATAAACACTGCCTAAAATAATTGACTGCTCGAAAGCAAATACTAACGAGTACGCAAACTCTAAAAGCACCAGTACTATAAAACTAATAGCAAAAACACCTTTAAGTGTTTGCCACTTTGACTTTTTATATACAGGCTCTAGATCTATTTCTGGCTCTAGTGCTTCATCTTCAAGTTCTTCGTAATCACTTTGCCCGTGCTGAATAATTTTTGCAGGTGCTAAAACGGGTTCGTTTTGCTCAATGCTTTGCGTATCTATACGACGCCCTGCTTGAAATGTTTGGTTTGACTCACTCATGTTAATTTGTCTCCTAGCAGGTACTGCATGACATGATCTAATCGAATATGTTTTAGTTGTTTATCGGGGCTCGGCATTGGAGAGAACGATAAAAACTCAAATCCCTGTGCTGGCCACTCATTTTTATTAAGCATCCGCGAGGGAGGTTGCGGCGGTAAATACGTAAGCCAATCTGGCTCGTTTAGCGGTTTACCATAAATACAGTCAAGCGTTTGGCCTTTGTCGGTAATCTGGCGCGGCTGCGTTGCTGTGATTGACGACATAGCCATGGTTTCTATTTTTACACCATCAAACTTTAAATGATTACTTTGCTCATGCACGAGCGAATCAAGTAGTAGTGCTAAATCTTTATGGTGTTTTGCACTTATGTGATCTGATTTATTAGCTGCAAATAATATTTTGTCTATGTTGGGCTTAAATAAACGTTTAAAAAAGCCCGACTCACCGTAATTAAAGTGTGCGAGTAATTGGTTTATTACACTGCTTTGCTCTTGGAGTGTTTCGTGCCCTTCGTTTAACGCACTAAGTACATCTACAAGTACGATTTGGCGATCGAAGTGCCTAAAATGCTCATTATAAAATGGTTTTACGACTTCTTTTATATAGGCGTTAAAACGCTTAATTAAATGCGCTAAATTAGAACCCGCAACGACATCATCACTGTTTATTTCACCCGATACCGGAAAAAACAATAACAATGGCGCGCCTTGTAGGTCGCCAGGCATAAGCATGCGCCCAGGTTGTAACATGGCAAGTTTGGTGTCTTTTTTAAGCCCGACTAACATGCTTTGATAAAGCTGAGCAATATGGGCAAGTGCGTTTTCATCAACGGGAGCGTTTAAGTCAAGTTGCTCAACGGCCATTAAAAAATCACTTGATGTGTTTACGCGCGAAGGCTGAGTTAATAATGGATATTGCTGCTCGCACCATTGAGAATAGCTTTGCTCAAGCATAGGTAAATCAAGGAGCCATTCACCCGGATAGTCAATAATATCTAAATAAAGCGTTGATTGCGGTGAAAAGTGGCCGCGCAGCCCTGCATTACTTTGATACTTTATTGCCAAGCGCAGCGTATTAATACGCTCGGTAGATGCAGGCCATGTAGGCATCCCATCGCTGGGTAATAAAGCATTGAGTGCTCGAGGGTAATTAAACGTAGGAACTTTTAACGCCTCTTGCGGCACAACTTTAGTGGCCACATGGCGGTGCTCGCGCATTACATCAAAAAAAGGTAAGTTTTTATCGTCCGCTTGGGTTGTTAAGTGTTTAACAAGCGCGGTAATAAAGGCTGTTTTACCACTACCACTTAGGCCAGTTACGGCAAGCTTTACGTGTTGGTCTAAACTGCGATGAAGGGCTTTTTGTGCTTTGCCTTTAATGCTTTTAAAGGTCTTTTTTGCAAATGATTGGCTCATAAAGTGTCTTGCACCTAATTTGCCGTAATTTATCACGCTGCAAATAAGGTGCTATTAAATCCTTTAAAGTTTGTTAATTTCACGGCTCACCGTAAACTCGCTTGAAGTTACATGGCGCTCCATATCTTGAAGGCGAGTATCTACACGCGTTAAACGCTCTTTTAAATCTTGCAATGCGCGGCGCGGCGGCTCGCCTTTTTGCCATACTTTAAATTTTACTTCTAGCGGATCGTCAGTTTTAGTTGAGCTTTTTGTTTGCGCTGTTGCGGGCTCTTTTTTATCTAAAATGAACCAGGCTGCAATATACGCTACCACAAATAATGGGCCACCCGTTAGCAGTACCGCACTAACAAATATAATGCGAACTAACCATAACTCCATATTAAAGTAGTCACTTAATCCCGCACATACTCCGGCTATTTTACCGCGTTGTGGGTCTCTTAATAATTCGCGTTTGGCACTCATACTTTGCGTCTCCATTGTGGTGACTCTTGATCAAGCAATGCTTCAAGTGTTTCTAATCGATCAGCCATTTTTTCAGCTTTGTGTGCAAGCTCAAGTAATTGGCGATGTTCGTGCTCACTTAAACCTTGGCTTACTTGTTTCTTGCTACGGTAGTGCAAAATTAGCCACAGCGGAGCAACAAAAATCATAAACAAGATAAATGGTGCAACTAATATCTCTGGATCAAACATAATCCTCTCCTGACAATCCGTTTTGATGTTTTTAAGCTGGGGCACAAGGGCCCCATATATTTTTATATGTAATTATTTATCAGCTAACTTCTTTTTAAGTTCGGCTAGCTCATCATCTATCTTTTCATTTTTTTGTAGATTAGCAATTTCATCCGCTAACGTCTTTTTACCTAAATCGTACGACTCAATTTGAGATTCTAGTCCATCAATTTTGGTTTCGTAACGTTCAAAGCGGTTAAGTGCTTCTTCTACTTTTGAGCTATCAAGTGTCTTTTTCACTTCAAGGCGCGACTCAGCCGAACGTTGGCGAAGTATAATTGCCTTTTGACGAGATTTAGCATCTGCTAGCTTTTCTTGTAGCGTCGTTACTTCTTGCTGTAATTTCTCAATATGAGACTCTACATGTTCAAGCTCACTCGCTACTGAAGCAACTGCATCTGCCGACTTTTGCTTTTCAAGTAAGGCTGAACGCGCTAAATCGTCGCGGTCTTTACTTAAAGCCAGTTCGGCTTTATCTTGCCAATCACTTACCTGCGCTTTAAGTGTATCTAAGCGGCGTACAATTTCTTTTTTCTCAGCCAATGTTTTAGCTGATGTAGAACGTACTTCAACAAGCGTATCTTCCATTTCTTGAATAATCAGACGAACCATTTTTTCTGGGTCTTCTGCTTTATCTAAAATGGCGTTGATATTAGAATTAACAATATCTGCAAAACGTGAAAAAATTCCCATAACATTTACCTCTGTAATTAAAACTTAGTTAGTCTGCTATAACTAGTATCAATATGCTTGCCAACTTTTTAAAAGTTAAAATACACTTTATTTTCATTACGTTAAACTAAATATACAAATTTCTTTAGTTATCCCTAATTATGAAATACACTAACTGTTAGTAAAAATGACCAAGAGTTAGGAAATATGAGCCAATATCGCCAACAGGATAATTTACTCGGCCAATCAGATAGCTTTCTGTCTGTATTAGATCAGGTATCGCAACTGGCTAATTTAGATAAACCGGTACTTATTATTGGTGAACGCGGCACAGGTAAAGAGCTAATAGCAGCACGCTTACACTTTTTATCAAAACGCTGGGATCAAAACTACGTAAAGCTTAACTGTGCAGCGCTTAACGAAAACCTACTCGAAAGTGAGTTATTTGGCCACGAAAGCGGTGCTTTTACGGGGGCAAGTAAACGTCACGAAGGTCGTTTTGAACGCGCTAACAGCGGCACACTGTTTTTAGATGAATTAGCTAATACCTCAGCTATGGTACAAGAGAAACTGCTGCGCGTTATAGAATACGGTGAGTTTGAACGTGTTGGCGGCAAACAAACTGTAAAAGTAGATACCCGCTTAGTGTGTGCGACAAACGAAGATCTTCCTTATTTGGCCGAGCAAGGTGAATTTAGAAGTGATTTACTCGATCGCCTTGCCTTTGATGTAATTACCCTGCCACCACTGCGCGAACGCCAAGACGATATTATGCTTCTTGCTGAGCAGTTTGCGATGAATATGGCGCGCGATTTAGAGTGGGAACTGTTTAGCGGTTTTACCCGAAGCGCAACAGAAACACTGCTTAGTTATGATTGGCCTGGTAATATTCGTGAACTTAAAAATGTGGTTGAACGCAGTTTGTATCGCCACGGTAGTGAACATATTCCCGTTCACCAGATTATTTTAGACCCATTCGATAGCCCATTTAGACCAAAAGCGCGTATTAAAGCACCTGTAGCGGCTCAAACGGTTAATGCCGAGCCTATTGTTGTTACGCCGCCGGTTACTCAAACAAGCAATGATTCAGCCGTTGATATTCAATTTCCGTGCAGCTTAAAAGAGCGTTCAAACGACTTTGAAATAAACATGATTAATAAAGCACTCGAACATAGCCAATTTAATCAAAAGAAAACTGCAGAAGTACTTGGTTTAACGTATCATCAATTACGTGGTTATCTTAAAAAATACAACTTGTTGGATCAACAATAGTCAGAGGTTATGCGGGTGCATAAATTATTACTTGTTTTGCTTACCACCACTTTAGTTGGTTGCCTTGATAGCAAAGAAGAAATCATAGAAGAAAAAAACCAAGGCTTAGTTTATTGCGCTGAAGCTAACCCTGTGTCGTTTAATCCGCAAGTCACGACCACCGGTTCAACTATTGATATAATTGCTAACCAATTATACGACCGCTTAATTAGCATTGACCCTGTTACGGCAGAGTTTCAAAGTGAGCTGGCGACCGATTGGAAAATTAGCAAAGATGGTAAATCGGTTACCTTTACCCTGCGTAAAGATGTAAAGTTTCATACAACTTCTTATTTTACCCCATCGCGGGACTTTAACGCCGACGACGTTATATTCACCTTTAGCCGATTATTCGATGTATATAATCCATATCACTTTGTGGGCGATGCCGATTACCCGTATTTTCAAAGTGTAGGAATTGATCAACTTATTCGCAAAATTGTGCGCGTGTCTGACTACCAAGTCCGTTTTGAATTGTTTAATCCTGAAAGTAGTTTTTTAGCTAATATGGCTACCGACTTTGCCGTGGTGCTTTCAGAAGAATACGCCATGAAACTTAAGAAAAATAATCAAAAGAACTTATTTGATCAGTACCCTATTGGCACCGGCCCGTATATTTATAAAGAATACCGCCGAGATCATCTTGTGCGCTTTTACCGTAACCCACTTTATTGGAAGCATGACGTTGCACTTGAGCAATTGGTTTACGATATAACCCCTAACGGCACTACGCGCATAGCAAAAATGCTGACTAAAGAGTGCGATGTAACGGCTCATCCAAGTAGTGCGCAATTGAGCATTTTAGCGCAACGTGATGATATAAACGTCGAAAAAGAAACAAACTTAAACATAGGTTATTGGGCATTTAATACAGAGCGTGCTCCGTTTGACGACTTACGCGTACGCCAAGCGCTTGCGCACGCAATAGATGTAGATAAAATAATGCAGGCGGTTTATTACGGTAACGGTACTCGCGCACAATCTATTTTGCCGCCAACCTCTTGGGCATTTGAGCCACAAGAAGATATACCTACGTTTGATCCAGAACTTGCTAAAAAATTACTTATTGAAGCAGGGTTGCCTAATGGCTTTGATATGACGATATGGGCTATGCCTGTGAGTCGTATTTATAATCCCAACGCACGTAAAATGGCTGAGCTTATGCAAAGTGATTTACGCAAAGTAGGCGTTAACGTCAGTATTGTAGAATATGAGTGGAATACGTTTATTCAACGTATTGGCGAGCATAGGCACGACAGTGTATTACTTGGTTGGGCCGCAGATACACCCGACCCTGATAACTTTTTTAGCCCGCTGCTGAGTTGCACCGCTACTTTTAGTGGCAAAAACCCTGCAAACTGGTGTAATCCCCAATTTGATTTATTGCTTACTAAAGCACTAGACACCACTGATTTAAACAAACGTAAAAAATACTACGAAGATGCACAAAGCTTAATTATTAAAGAGTTGCCGTTATTACCAATTGCTCATGGCTTGCGCTTTCAAGCAAGTAGCGCTGATGTGGAAGGCATAACACTTGGCCCGTTTGGTGCTATTTCGCTTGCTAATGCGAGGAAAAAATAATGATCTTAGATTATATTTTACGTCGCCTTGGTTTGTTCTTTTTTATGATACTAATGCTCAGCGTATTTACGTTTTCACTGGCGTATTTATTTCCCGGTGATCCGCTAAGTAATTTAAGTGGCATACCAAGTGGTAACTTTGCACAGCATAGTGAGCTTGAGGATAAATATTTATACAACAGCAATTACTTTATGCAATACATTGCCTTTTTAGGGAGAATATTTCAAGGCGATTGGGGGCTTTCATTTGCCTCTGGTAACAGCGTGTTTAGCCATATTATTGACTTACTACCGGCTACTTTAGAGCTAAGCGTATATGCATTAATTGTATCGGTTGTTATTGGTGTACCTACTGGCATTTTAGGCTCTGGCTATCATAAACGCTGGCCCGACAAACTTATAAACTCTGTCACTATGGTAGGTTATTCAATGCCTGTGTTTTGGCTCGCATTGTTGTTAATAATGGTTTTTTCATTAAAGCTTGGCTGGTTTCCTATGTCGGGCAGAATGGGCCTCCTTTACGAAATACCCGCCAGTACAGGGTTTATATTAATTGATATTGCTCTAGCTGGATTTCCATATAAAGGGATGGCCTTTGTTGATGCGCTGCGTCATTTAACACTCCCTACTATTGTATTGGCCATGTATCCAACCACGGTATTAGTGCGCTTTACTCGCGAGTCTATGCTTAAGGTAATGGATCAAAACTTTATTAAAACAGCTAGGGCAAAAGGCCTTAACCGCCGTCAACTTATCATGCACCATGCACTGCGTAATGCTCTACTACCGGTAATTAAGCAAATTGGTTTGCAATTTAGCACCTTGATAACACTTGCGATGATTACTGAAGTTATTTTTTCTTGGCCGGGTATTGGCCGATGGTTAATCGATAGTATTTATCAGCGCGACTTTCCTGCAATTCAAGGCGGATTAATGGCGGTGTCTTTATTTGTTATTTTAGCCTCTATTACAGCTGAGCTTACTTACACTTTATTCGATCCACTCTCGCGGAATCAGGCCCATGGCAAAGTTTAATTTATTTTCTGAAGAGTCGAATAAATCGCCACTTGCGCGATTTTGGCGCAAATTTAAAAACAATCACCCAGCTTTGGTTGGTTTATGGATATTTATGGCGTTTGCATTATTGGCCGCCACAGCTCCTTTTTTAGCGCCCTATGGCGTAAACCAACAGCATAGTGATGCACTACTCATACCGCCCTCATGGCGAGAAATGGGCGATGTACGCTTTATTTTAGGCACCGATGATTTAGGCCGTGATGTACTCTCGCGCTTAATGAATGGTGCAACATATACGTTTGGACTTTCTGTTGTAGCTGCCCTAATCACGACCCTGTTTGGTGTATTAGTGGGGACTTTTGCCGGGATTAGTAAAGGGTTGCGTTCAAGCTTTTTAAATCATTTACTTGATATAACACTTTCTATTCCTTCTTTGTTATTGGCCATAATAATAATCGCCATACTCGGTCCTGGTTTAATGAATACCGTATGGGCAATTATTTTAGCGTTACTACCGCAATTTATTCACTCGGTGCGCAACCTAATTGTTGATGAATTAAGTAAAGATTACATTACTGCGTTTAGACTCGATGGCGCATCTAATTGGCATATAATATCGCGCGGTATTTTCCCTAATATTTATGAGCATATTGTGGTTATATTCACGATGGCGCTTTCTACTGCGATATTAGATATTTCAGCACTGGGATTTTTAAAATTAGGGGCTCAGCCACCAACGACCGAATGGGGCGCAATATTAGCCGAAAATCTAGGCCTTATTTATTTAGCGCCGTGGACTGTAGCGCTACCTGGTGTACTGTTATTTTTAGCCGTGTTATCTACTAATTTAGTAGGCGATGGCCTGCGACAAGTGCTAAAAGCACGTAAGGCTGATTAAATGCAATTACTCGATGTTCGTAACTTAACAATTGAACTACGTACCTCTGAAACTGTAATTAGAGCTGTAGACAGAGTGAGCTTTAGCTTAAAAGAAGGTGAAGTACATGCGCTTGTGGGCGAGTCTGGCTCTGGCAAAAGCTTAATAGCAAAAGCGATTATTGGTGTATTAAACGAGCGCTGGGATATTACTGCCGACCGTATTCATTGGCGCGGCGTAGACTTAATGCGTTTAAGCCCAGAGAAACGCCGTAAAATAGTAAGCCAAGATATAGCGATGATCTATCAAGACCCAAGTCGCTGCCTTGACCCAACCGCTAAAATATTTGACCAAATTGCCGAAACACTCCCAGAGGTCGCAACTAAAGGTTTCTTTTTAAAACGCAACCGCGAGAGAAAAGACAGAGTAAAAGCGCTTATTCATAAAGTGGGCATTAAAAACCACGAAGCAGTACTAAGTAGTTACCCTCATGAGCTCTCAGAAGGCGTATGTCAAAAAGTAATGATTGCGATGGCCATTGCTCGCACGCCTAAGCTATTAATCGCTGATGAGCCAACTACGGCACTTGAAAGTACCACTCGCGCACAAGTATTTAGGTTACTAAAAAGCTTAAACCAACTTAAAAACATGTCTATTTTGATGATCTCTCATGAACTGGAAGAGATTGCACATTGGTCGCATGGCATTCATGTTTTATATTGCGGGCAAATGGTTGAAGCAGGCCCAACCCATGAAATATTTAAACAGCCTCGCCATCCATACACGCAAGCATTACTAAAAAGCTTGCCAGACTACGAGCAAGGCTTAGCACATAAAGAACCTTTTTATGCGCTTAAAGGGACTATCCCTACTCTGCAACATTTGCCTATTGGCTGTCGCCTTGGGCCGCGTTGCCCACAAGCGCAAAAAGCCTGTGTGGTTACACCAGCCCTAACTAAGCATCATGGGCATAGTTATGCGTGTCACTTCCCGTTAATTAAGGACATGAAGTAATGCAACCACTGTTAAAAGTACAAGCGCTTTGTAAAACCTTTAATGTGCGAGCTGGGCTTTTTTCACGTAAAAAGTTTGAAGTCCTTAAAAACATTTCATTTTGCGTAGGTAAAGGTGAAAGCATTGCCATAATTGGCGAAACAGGCGCAGGTAAAAGTACGTTGGCAAAACTACTTTCAGGAGCTGATAGCGCTGATAGCGGGCAAATTTTGCTCGAGAATAATATTATCGAAGATAATGGCGTACGCGATAATCAATGTCGCCATATTCGTATGATTTTTCAAGATTCAGCTGCATCGCTCAACCCGGGCTTAACCATTGGCGAAATGCTTGATGATTGCCTGCAATATAATACTGAGCTTGATGCTAGTGAACGCACTGAAAAGATTGATGCAACGCTTTCTAAGGTGGGTTTGTTAATCGATCATAAACACTACTACCCGCATATGTTTAGCGTGGGGCAGTTACAACGTGTAGCGTTTTCTCGTGCATTAATTTTAGATCCTAAGGTGATTGTACTTGATGAAGCTGTTTCGTCTTTAGATCCCTCTATACGGGCGCAAATAGTAAACTTGTTACTTAAGCTGCAGCGCGATACAGGCCTTACGTATGTGATGATCACTCATCATTTAAGTTTAGTACGTCACATTAGTGATTTTGTAGTTGTACTTGATAAAGGCGAAGTGGTTGAATACGGTCCTACTGAAGATGTTTTTCAAAACCCTCAATCAAAAGTAACGCAGCGTTTATTAAGCTGCTAAAGCAGATTATAAATACCTAACTTTTTTGTAAGGTAACCGTATTTAACTAGGTCTTCTTGTTAATTGTATTTAATTAACAAGTGACTATGGTGTCAATTCCTAATTTCAAACCATTTTAGGATCCCACATGACACCATCCCTCACCATAGAATTTATGATTACTATAAGCTTTCTTATACAGGCAATAATAGCCACTTTTTTAGGTTTCCCTGCCGCGACTAGCCGATGATAA
>NZ_JACJEP010000046.1:0-11449 GCF_014164135.1 Pseudoalteromonas sp. SG45-1 | reverse complement strand
GCCGTCTAGTCCCTTCTCTTTGTATCGCTTATACCACTTTCGAAGAGTGGGCCTAGAAATTCCACACCGACGACAAACTAGGCCCGCATTATTAGTTTTTTCGTAAAGCTCAATCCACTTTAAACGTTGTTTAATTTCTTTGTTCATAGCGTCATAGTATATTGAAACGATCTCTATGAATCACACATGCTGGGGAGTTTTAAGGAAACTAGACAGTCTGTTTTTTATCGACCTAACCACTTACAAATAGTAAGCCTAAATATACCGCGTCTTCGGCACACAGTGCCTACACTTTTAGTTTCTTCGCAAAGTTCAATCCATTTAAAGTACTATATAATTTCATTGTTCATGAGGCCGTATAATATTAAATCGATCTCTATGAATCATGCACTTTAGACTACAAATCTATTTGCCAATCGAGCTGGCACCATGGGTGTTCATCGTCAGCTAAAATTGATGTCAATTCTTCGACATCTAATTGAATCTTTTGCTTTATATCAAAATCATTAGGATAACGTTTATTATCCGACGGATCAGTTAAGTTAATACCAACCCAAGTTAAGCGGCCAACAAGGTGACTCATGCCAAATTCTTGCCAATCAATAAATAATTGTTGTGCAATTTTGCCCAGTACTAGTAAATAATACCAAGCCTCTTGCTCTGTGATTAAACCAGTAGTAAACGCACACCGGCATAAAAACGCAGAACGTCCTATATCAAAGCCTTTAATTCCACAGCTTGATAATGCAACATTATGTTTTTGAGCCCATGCACTAACCATATACTCATCACTGTTTTTATCTTCATTTTGATTTAAAAAAAAGCGTTCAATATATAAATCATGACGAACACTTTGGACTAAACAATTCATAAACTGACCACTTCGGGCAGTGTCTGTAAAAACATCTAGGGTTTCAACTAAATCAGCTTTACTATGTATATCATAACTATTTTTTAATACTTTTATATTACCGTTAATAATCGCTTGCAATGGATATGTCTTACTTTTATGTAACAAACAATCCAGAGAATAGCCATTTTGCATCGATAGGTAACCAGATAAACTAATCAACCAGTGTTTTTGCTGATTAGTTAATAATTGGCTTTTAAGCATTAAATCTGCTGGACTAATCTCCATCAACTATCTCCTTTTTATTCTGTAATTGCAGACATAATTCATTGTGTGTTGCTTGATAGGGCAATTCTTGTTCGATGAGTTTTTCAGCACACTTAATGGCTGAATTCAAAGAGTGAACAGCGTATGGATGAGTATTATATTCGTATGCAGCTTGTTTAAATGACTCTAAAGCTTTGCCATACTCATTTAATTCTAAAAGTGCACATCCTTTAAAATAATATGCTTGGGGTGCTGTGCGTAGAGCTTTAATTGCAATGTCAGCTAACATAATACAAGTATCATAGTCTTGCTGATCAAATGCAGCCTCTAAAAACTTTAAACAATCACTCGGGTTATAAAGCATAAATTGTTTAATTTCTTTGACACAATTAAGGGCATCACGTTGGCGGTTTTCAACAACACTATGGTCCTCGTAATCAACTAACTCTGTATCTCGAATACATAATATAGCCAGTGCAAAGATTTGCATTGATTCAATATGCCATATTGATTCAAGTGATCGTCTGACTGAATCTCGCTCATTTGTTAGTTCAAGTATTTCCATTTCTTGTTCTGTATAACAACGAGGTTCTAAAGAACCAGAAAAGAAGGCTGTTTGATAGAAATCGCTAAAAGTAGCAGTATGTTCTTGTAATGTTTCTACTAGTAACTCATAGGTAATTAAATCGTAGCAATACCTTACTAGTTCAACAATTAGTGGCCATAGCCACAACTGGCGTTCAATATATAGATCTATAAACACTAAGAACTCAGAATATGCTTCATCTAAACGATGTAATTTACATAAGCATAGAGCCTGGAGGTAGTTGCCCTGCTCTTTAAATACATGTTTATATTGCTCAGTAATTGACAGAGCATCCTGATATCGCCCATTTTCATACATTAACGTCGCAATTTTTATAGCGTTTTGTGTTTCATCAGCTCTCAACTCTCGAATATATCCGCGTCTTGCTGTTATTAATGCAACCTCAATTTCCATATCAGCAACAACACGTGTTTCTGCATCTAAATAAAGGTAGGCTCTTTCAAAATTATTAAGCTTTAAGTAACACAAGCCAATGTTTTTAAACATCACCTTGGTGCAGAAGTCGCGATAATTTCGCTCTTGCTGTATATAAAGCTTAAGTGCAAGCTCATAATTTTTTAGTTTATACTCAGCATGTGCCTGATAATTTAAGAGGGACTCTTCGGTGTAGGGAATTGTTAAAGGTGTTAGGATAAGTTTGATACTACTATAGCCGTTAATTGTCCATAAATACTTAACTATATAATTGTAAAGATGAAAGTCAGTTTTAAACTGCGGCTCTATTTGCTGAACTATATCCTCTAGTTCTTCAGCAGAGAATGTATCGTACAAACATTTATCTTCAATATAACTACGTATTTTAAGATGACGATTAAAAGCTTCAAAATCAATATCATCACTAATGTTCTCAACTAAGCCATCGTTAATTCTTTTTGGTAACGTTTTTATGTAACGAGATAAAGCGATCGCCGCTTTTTGGGTCGTATCATCACTACTGGTAGACAAGCCATCGGTAATTTTTAAACTATTATCCAAAAATATCCATATATTTTCAGGTAAAAAGTAGTGATTAGAAAAAAAACCAAGTAAATTCTCGGTCAACGTCTTACTTTGATTAACGTCCCAAAATATTGGGGCCGCGAATAACATTTTCCACTTTTCTAAACTGTGTCTACCTAAAATATCACTATAAAGTTGTTCTAAAGCAAGGTTGAGTTGGGGTATCGTGTGAATGATTGAAAACTCAACAGGCTCGTCATTTGTATTATGATTTGGACTAGCTTTAAGTTCAAAAAAAACTTCAGCCTGTGTATTTTCAATATCAGTATCTAGCTGTGGCTGATCATCCTTAAGTAATACATCATCAAGTATTATTGAATTATCATTATCATTTTCAGCATCGTCACTTTTTGAAATTTCTTTTAATGCTTGATCATACGCTTTACGTAACGCTTTAAATTCTTCAGGGAATTCTGCGGGCGGCGTTTTTTTTAATAACTGCGTATATGCTAATTTTACGGCGCGTTTATCTTGTGTTGGTTCTATACCTAACACTATCCAATGGACCATTTATTTAACTCTTATATTGTAGGCACAAATAATAAAATGCATGATTAGTAAGACATATTCAAAAATATTTTAATACGTTCTTTTGCAGCATCAATTTTATGATTATCATGGGTTTCCAACGCACGATCAAAAAGCCCTATAGTTTCACCTACCTTCCTGCGCTTATCGCCTAAGCTCTCTTGAAACATACGCTCAAGCTTTGCTTTAAAAGAGGTATTAGCAAGTTTGTTCTTTGGTAATATTTTTAAAGCTTGAAGCCTTGCAAATTGCTCTTGTAATTGATTTTGGTCAAGCTCTTTCACATTCTCGCCAACATAAGTACGATATGTTTTTTCAGAATCCTTATTTTTAACTTCCACTTCAATAACCCCATTGAGATCATATGTGTATGTTATATAAAAAGACTGAATTTTGTTTAAAGGCTCAAGTGTAATGTCTAATGATCCCATTAATACATTATCTTCAGGTAAGTAATTTTCACCTTGGTAAATGTTAATCAAGACGCTTTCTTGACTTGGATGTTTGGAAAATAAAGAGCGAGTTTCACTAACAGGGATTGTAGAGTTACGCTCTATAATTGGTAAAAATTCAGGTTGGTTATGCTCGTTCGATATCTCAACGCCCAATGTAAAAGGGCAAACATCCGTCATAATTACATCTTTGAACTGATTATTTCGCGCATTCATACTTGCTTGAATAGCTGCACCAATAGCAATAGCGTGGTCTGGATTATATTGAATTTGTGTAATGCGCGAAAACGCATGATTAATTTGCTGGCGAAAAATTGGCATTCGGGTGGCACCACCCACAAAAACCAAGCCATCTATATCATCTATCGATAATTGTGCATCCGTCATTGCTCTATGAATAGGAAACTTAACACGCTCAATTAAATCATTACAAATATGCTTGAAATCGTTTTCATCAAGAGTATAAGTTAAAATATTTCCTTCATATTCAAAGTCAAAGTAGCCAGAGCCTTCGCTGGTTAGCTGACATTTTAATTGATCGCATAAAGACCAAATATTTCTCTCATCGCCATTAGTTAAACAGTTTGGTTTAATACTGTGTTTTTTATATAAATCGTCTACGATTGCTTGAGTAAAGTCGTTCCCACCGAGGTAGTTATCACCACCAGAAGCGTGAATCTCAAAAATGTCATTAAACACTTCAATAACAGATACATCAAACGTTCCCCCCCCGAGATCAAGCACTAAATAAGTGTTATCTGAGTCTTTGTTATCTAGCCCATATGCAAGCGCTGCGGCGGTTGGCTCGTTAATTAAGCGCTCGACCGTCAAACCAGCAAGTGAAGCTGCCTGCTGTGTTGCTTGGCGTTGTTTATTATTAAAATAGGCTGGAACTGAAATAACAGCTTCGGTAATCGGTTGTTGTAAATATGCTTCAGCTTGCTCTTTAAGGTGCTTAAGTAAAATAGCTGAAAGTTCTATTGGTGTATAAGATTGCTCTTCTAGTTGGTAAACTTTGTCCGTTCCCATAAAACGTTTAAATTCAGACACTGTCAACTCTGGGTGAGTCGCTAAGCGGTCGCGAGCAGCTTGACCAACTAAAACATAATCACCTGTAAAGCTCACAATAGATGGCACCAAAACATTGCCTTCTAAATCAGCAATTAGTTTAACGCCATCATCTTGCCATACACCAATTAAACTGTGTGTCGTTCCCAGATCAATCCCTATCTTCATATTAATACCTTTTATTCTGACAATTATTAAATCGCTTTTTATGTTTTAAAGCCGCGATTTATAAGACTACTTATTATATTGGCATTGATTGTCATGTGTAAAATAAACCCTCATTCCAAATGAGCGCTGTCCAGTTTGAGTTGACCAGAAGACACATCTATAATGGAGATACATAATGACTTTGATTTAATTTCTCCACTATCGTATTTTGCTAATAATTCTATCTCAAACTCGCTTACTTTCAGAGTTTGCACTTACCCCTTATTATCTACTTTCATTAACGTATCAGCATTTGCTAAAACTATAGTGTTTTAGCCCAATACTTAGGCTAATTTTAAGGCAAACCGTCCCAAGACTTAATTTTATTAATAACGTCTATATCAAGATCTTCATATTCTTGACTATCAATATCAAGCGACTTATACCAAGCAAAATCTTCATCGTATTTAAAATCAATTGAGAAATAACCTTCCGAAGTTATTTCAACACGAACTTTGTTCCAAGGAACATCATCTTTGTCTTTTTTCATAATGTGGAAAAGTGCATAGAAGGCATCAGAGACTTTTGATTCATAAGCAAGCCCATTTCGCTTATTAACAGTAAAATATTTATAATTTTTGGAATCATTTTTATCTAAATATTTCTGAGACATAGTTACTGAAACATTAACTTTATCCATTAATAACGTCAATGTAGCTGTATCCCATTGTTCAGGAAAAGCATCAAACATTGCTTGTCCTATATGATTGTATATATCGTCAATTGTATCGAACATTCCATATCCTTAATTAGTAATAGACTGGCTTTATAGATATAAATACCATCCAATTGGCTAGCTACTTATGCTGGTCTTTTAGTTATAAAGTTATAATTTAATCATTTCTAATTTATGTGTAATTTGAGATTGATAAAATTCATTTCCATTTCGTTTGTCAAAAGCCTGCGCTACTTCCAATGCTTTATTATAAAAATGATCAAACAGTGTTTGAGGTTTGTACCTTTCATTTTCATCATATAGTTCAAAGCTTTTAGGCATTGTTAAAAATATTGATATTTTACCATTGTTTAGTATTGATTTTAACAACATAGAAATACCTAAGTAATATTGGTAATGCCCTCGTTGATCTATATTTTTAGAAAGCCAATCATAATGGTTTTGTATTCTGTCTGTACCGGTTTCAATTAAATTATGAATAGCACAATACTGTATTTGTAAGCCAACCTGATGTAAAAAGTTCGGATTGTCACGAATAAGTTGATAGCCAGAAGTAAGTAGCATTTGCCCTAAGTCATCTTTACCCAGCTGGCTTGCGGTAATAAGTAATTCTGGCAAGGTTAAATGAGGTACTTCGGCACAGCTTTGGTTACCTTGAATTAAAGGTAATGCGGTATTTAATGCCTCAGAATACCTACTTAACGCGGTAAGTAGCACGACCATAAAATGGACTTCACATGCTGCACAATCTGCAAAACGGTCATTTTCTAAACCTTGACTAATTTGCAGTTGCTCAAGGCTCTTATCCAGTTCACCCATGCTTAAATAAAGTTGGGCTTGCATGTAATGTACTGGCCTTAAGCTAAAACCTGCTTGAGCGTAATGTTGCTTCATATTATCTATTAACTGCTCTAACTTAGCCCGGCTTATAGAATGAAAACCAATAGCGCAATCTATTACATATTTATATTTCCACAGCATATTGGTTAAAGGAAATTGCTCTGGATATTTTTCGCATTGCGCAATACACCAACCAAAATTTACGAGTGCTTTTTCTGGTTGCCCCGCAAATGCGGCGTCTTCAATTAAACTAACTCGGCTTCTATATTTTAAATTAATATCATTACTTTGATCGGCTAATAAAATAGCTTGTTCCCCAAGCTTTATTTTTATTGGGTCACCGTCTTTTAAACGGCTTGCTTTGAGTATTAACTCATTTACAGTGCTCATATTATTTTTCCTTAAACAATAGCTTAGTGCTGGGTTTTATTATTACTTTGGAAATTTAAACTCGTTGTCATCATAGATATTAAACCTGTGTTTAAAATATCCATTTCATTTTTATTAAGAGGAAAGTGCCCCATTAAAAGTGATTGTACATAAATTATTTTTAAACATTGTTGGAGTTGAGGTAACTCATTGCAGTGAATTAGTGAAGTAATTAACTCATGGTTTGCATTTAAGCATAATTCAGAAAATACATAGCTTTCTATTGGCTTTGTTACTGTATCAATAATGTCAGACCATAGTTCGTCACTTTCAACTTGGTTTATTTTTGCACTTTTAATAAAGTATTGCTTTTCGCAGCTGATATAAAGCGCAGGCACTTGCTCTGGTTTGAATTGCTTTACACTGATGTTTGGGCAAATGTCACTCATTACAGTGTTTGCTTTGTTTATAAACTCAGCTAATAACGCTGGGTTTATATCAGTATCACTAAGCTGACCAACTAAGCTTTGCGGGTCAAGTACCTCAATATGAGTTTTGCTAAGGTGCGCATATAAATTTAATATATCAGTGCAATATGCATAACCGCCGTTTATTAAACACTCTTGTTTTGCACTCGATATTTGAGCAAATTGACGAAAACTATCCACATTTTCAACGTAAGTAATATGCTTATATTTTTCAATATAATTACCTAAAGTCATACTGCCTAAGTTTGTTTCGAATTTAAGAAATGGTGTTATTTTTAAACAAAAATAATGATTATCTAAAACAAGTGACTTTAGCGCCATTTGATGACAACTTACAAAATGCTCAAATTTTTCGGGTGCATTTTCTGCCATATTTACAAGGTAGGTTATTAGCTGTTCACCAAGCTCCTGCTTGGTTTCAAGTAGTGTAGCATCTTCGTATAGTGCCTCGCGTGAAGCGGTAGGTCTTAAATCATCAGCATTAATAATAGTACGAACAAAAAAGGCCCAGTCCGGCAAAATATTTTGACCGCTTTTTGTTAACCGCATTCCTTTTAAGTGAATTAAGTGCTGCTGTTGACGCTCTGTGGTGGCATGCGAAATAATGTAACCCAAACCTTTTACTTTACCTGCTTTCGTTTCCAAGGTTATGGTGTCAAAAAAAGGACCCCTAAAGTATTTTTCGCCTATTAATATTGCCCTATCTAAAAACTCGTTGTTAGATATGCTTTCCCATAGCCACGGTGGTTTTGATGCGTTTATTCTAAAGTTAGTTTTTGAAGGCGTATTTAAGGTGATCGGGTAAGGTAAATAACTGGCGTAGTATTGCATCCAATGGATTAGTGAGCTGTGAGTAAAATAATCTTCACCTTCAGTTTTTGCAGTTAATAAAACACGCGTTCCTATTTCCATTTGCTGGTCAATTTCAATAACTTTATAAGTACCATCAGGGCTCCCCGTCCATTGTAGTACTTTATCTTTTTGCTTAATACTGCGAGTTTGTACACAAATAGTGTTTGAGACCATAAAACAAGCCAACAAACCAATACCAAACCGACCAATATAGTCATGCTGCTGTTTATCTAATAACTCTTTTTTTGATGACTCACCAATAACCGCCAAAAATTGATGTATTTCTGCCTCAGTCAGTCCCGTGCCATTATCTTCAATAATAAGCTGTGATTGAGTTTGAATAGAATTTTTAGGAAGTAAAGTTACGCTAATATTGTCTACTAGCTCGCTTTGTGAGTCACTATAATTATGCCTTGCAGAAATAGCATCGGTGCTATTTTGTAATAGCTCACGAATAAAAACATGTGGCCCACTGTATAAGTGCTTAGATAATATATCGATGATCCCTGAAAGGTTTACTAAAAACCTTTGCTCAATCTTTTTGCTTGAGTCTGTCATATTCATCCTTAAATGTTAGTTTCGCATTGTTTTTTACCATAAACTTTGTCTAAAATTAAGCGGTTTTATAATAATTTTTACTTTAAGACAAACACTTACCTTTTAAATTAACTATTTAATTTAATATAGTGAGCGCTTTTATAAAAATTTATTAAAGAGACCATTAATGGTTATGTTTATTAAAATAATGTAGGGGAAAAGTATCGGGGCTAATAATGTTCTTCAGGAAAAGACTATTATTGCTAATGAATAGCTTTTTATAAATTAACGCTTTTAAGGCTTAAAGTAGCACTTTAAGCCTTTCAATTAGGGACTAACTTTTATTTATTTAATTTCTATTTATCCAATTGAAACAGAGCCTGTTTGCCAAGTAGTGCGGCACTTCATAGTAAGAATAGCATCACTTTCAAAATTATTATTTAGATCTACTGAATATGAAACAAATTGCTTCGAACTATTAGATTGATCTGATAAATCTATCCAATCAAACCCTTTCCCAGTGCCATACCTGAACCACTTACTCTGACCACCATCGCTAACCTTGCGCATACGAGAGATAGAGCAACCACTATTAGAGCTGTTCAACCCTTCAGTAATACCATTTATGACAAGTTCAAAATTACCAATTGACTCATTTAGTGGAACACTGCAGTTAAAGTAGCGAGCTGAACGGGAAAACTGAGGATCGAAAAGAAAGTAACCGTTTTCAGTTGAACCAACTTTTTCGAAAGCCTTAGTTTTTAGAGCTTGAATGTCACCAACAGAGGCTATTAGGTTATTCAACGCTTGTGTTTTATAAACTACATCTTCAGAGCAATGTGACGCACCATCAAAACAGCAGCATTTGATTGAAGTGGTATTGAACCTAAAGTAATTGCTAATGCAATGTATTTAGTTTTTAGCATAATTATATCCTTTTACATTTAAAGATCCCTAATAAAGGTAATTACACCTTAAAAGATTATAAAAACAGCAATAAATTAAATCTATAAGTTGATTACAGAAGTCAGAAAATCATAAAAAAACAGCCCTTCTTCTTCATGTTCATCAAAAATCTCTTTACCTGAAAGCATATATGCTTTTAACAGTGAATTTTTACTACTATCTTTATCCCCAAGTTGGTAATAACATTGCCCTATTCTAAAGTGGATAAATGCATTTTCATTTGCTTCAGGATAATTTAAGGCGTCCAATAAAGAGTGTAAAGACTTTTCATATTCATCAATCATGTAAAAACTATCACCAATCGAAACTTTGAGCCAAAGTACTTCATTCCAATCTTCATTAGGGTCAACGATTAAATCAAGCGCTTTTTGCCAAATGGCTATAGCGCCTAAAAAATCGTCTTCATCGAACAAGTTATTACCTTGTTCGCAATACCGCTCTATTTGATCATGAATATCCATTAATTACACTCACTATAGAAAGTTTTATATTTCTTCGGCTGACTAACAAAGCAGCGCCCTTTAGATATTGTATTCGCTTTATCAAACCATACTTTTGCTAGCTCTAACTCACCTTGCTCAAAATATATGGCTCCCTTTAAAAATATAGGTCCATCATCATAGTCATCTAGATGATCTGAGCTAAATAGTCCATCAACTATTTTATGAGAATTTTTATAAAATCCTAACTCCTTATACATTTCACAAATTCCAGAAACAAAGCTGAGAGTTACGTCCCAGTCAAATTTAGGCTCAGGTAATAACTCCCATGCTTTTTCTGCTTGTTCTTTCGCCGTAATAAAATCTTTTCTTTCTAATGCTTGAAAGGCAAAAATATATAGTTCGTCAATTTTATCTCTTAATTCTACAGGTAATTTTTTCATTACAACCCTATAATTTTAGGCTTTTTATTTAGTCTTAGCACGGCATTTAAAACCTAATAGTGGGAGCATAATTATTTGAATTAAGCTATCACTTTTTAGCTACTTTAGCTACTTTAGCTTTCACCCATGTTAAAGCGATATTATTTTAATATTAATAAGTTTAAAATGTGTGAGGATATATATACCCAAGTAAGGAGACTTAACTAAAGAGTATTTATTCACTTTTATATTTGTATAAATCCCATATCATAAGTAAAAAATACTAAACTTTAATTAGAATTTTTTAGGTTCACTCTTCTATCAATACTACGATAGATTTGTTCTGCTCTGCGGCGTCTCTAAACGTAACAAAGTAGCGATCGCGAACTATTTCATAAGCTTGCGGGTCGAGCTCACCAGCCCGATGCTCAACATCATCTACTAGGCCTTTACTTTCACTATTATCTATATCAACCTCAAAATACTTTTTTAGCAAAGGAAATAGGTCTTGCACCATCTCACTTGAAAAAAAGCCAAAAGAACCACTTATGTTAGCATCGGGGCCAATTAATTGATGAGGAAAATAGTTAAATGTACAAACTGGCAACAACCCCTGGCCACCTACTACGGCATCAAGTAACTCAATAGCCGGAATAAAACCACGCATATTGAGCTCTATAGATTGCCATCTAGTAGCTTCATCTTGAGTTATATCTAACAACTCTTGATATTTTTGCTCATCACTTAAATTCAGTTTTGTGGGATAAACATCTTCATCAACAATAAAAAGATTAATTACACTACTCATCATTACCTCTTAAAATTAGTGGTGATAGATTTAATCATTAATTAAATATAACGGTAAATAAAGTGAATCAGTT
>NZ_JACJEP010000045.1:0-12851 GCF_014164135.1 Pseudoalteromonas sp. SG45-1 | reverse complement strand
CTAACCAACTGAACTACCACTCCAGCGCATATTTAAACTGTTATTTTTTCTTATTGGCGGAGTGGACGGGACTCGAACCCGCGACCCCCGGCGTGACAGGCCGGTATTCTAACCAACTGAACTACCACTCCATAATAAGAATATGTTTTACAACCATACGTTGTGTAAGTGTTGGCGGAGTGGACGGGACTCGAACCCGCGACCCCCGGCGTGACAGGCCGGTATTCTAACCAACTGAACTACCACTCCAGCTTTTACTTACAAGTTTTACGAAAATGGCGGAGTGGACGGGACTCGAACCCGCGACCCCCGGCGTGACAGGCCGGTATTCTAACCAACTGAACTACCACTCCATATTTTCGTTGCTGTTTAGGTCTCCCTGACAGCGGCGTGAATAATACGAACCAACCCCTATTTCGTCAAGGGCTTTTTTGTTTTTTTATAGGTTTTTTAGTCATCTGTCATCGAAAGGTTTAAAATTTCACCTGATCTGTCATTTTTTGAGCCATTTTTACCGACTTGATTTTTTCCTGTGTCGGCAACACCACCTTCACTTGTTTTCTTTTTCTTTAAAAAAGGCAGCTTCACTTTAAATTTAATCGGTTTTTTCTGAACAAATATACGAATTAACAACCAACCGAGTAATAAAATGAGCGTATTGCAGCCTACAATTAAACTAATAATTGCCGATGTGGCCATTTTTTCTTCAACAGGCTCACTCTCAATCATTTTATCTGGCGTAATAATTGTTGCCGAATCAATTTCGGGCACCGCTTCTATGGGTCGTTCTATCTCAAATTTATACGTTGGTAGCGTTGCCGTAAATTCACGGCCATTAATATTAGTGCCAAAAACAGACAGTTCAACACTATATCTACCCCAATCATAATTTTTAACACTAAGCTGACGTGAGTCTTTAGCTGCAGCATCTATGGTAAACATTTGCTCTTCGTTATTGGGATAGTAGATTTTTCCCTGGATGATGACTGTCTCTGGCTTAACAATACTTGGGTCTATATTTATAGTTAACAGATGCTCGTCTGTGTCTTGCTCTGCTAACGCGGCTTCGGTTACAAAAGGTGGCTCGTGCACTTCTATTGTATTTTGCACAATGCGACGCTGCAGCAGAGGTGTTGCCACGTAAAGCTCTGGTGTCCATTCACCCGCAGGAAAATCTAAAGTAAACTCGCCGGTAAACACACCATCTTTAGGACGCTCATCAAATCCACGTCCATCGTCTTTAAATTCCGCTACTTCTTGAATGCCTGCGCCAAAGTTAGCAAAGTTTTCATTGTTGGTACTTACAAAGTCAACATTAAGGCTCACAACATCCCTAAATAGGTTTGTGTTAATTGGCTCACCGTCGTTTAGTATTTTCCCGGTGATTTTTATTGTCTCCCCCCTAAACAACATTGAAGGAAGAGGCTCTGCCTCAAGAGATATTTCGCCTAATACAACTATTCTGCTGTCGGGTAAAATACTGCCTATTACTTGCCAAGGACCCGCCATAGGTTTTTTTATGGTAACTAAATCGTAGCTGAGTTCGTCAAACCAATCTAAGTTAGGGTTTTTAACTGAGTCAGTAGCAAAGTACTTACTGCCATCGGGCCGCACTAAAATAACAGCAGGTGCACCTGATTTTCTAAAAAACAGCAGTGTTATTTCATCTATTTTGCTATCTATGCGAAAACGATTATCAAGTAAAGGGATCTCATTTTGATGCCCATCGCGCTTGAGCACTTCTACTTGTTTTACGCCATATGCATTGCCAGTAAATAAACTAGCGGCACATAACGCTGTTACAAAATACATCGTCTTCATTAAATCGCCTTATTCTGCGCGCCATATACATTGGCCGCCTTCTTTGTTTACAAGATCTAATCGTGCTTCGTGTGCGCTTTGCTCAGCGTCGCTTGCTCGCAATACAACTAATGGGGCTCTATCACTATTTAAACGCTTTATACCGCCTTTCTGTTGCTCGCTGCCGTCATCTTTGTTTTGATTCAAATTCAGCTTTGTTTGACCACCCGTCATGGCAAGGTAAACATCGGCTAAAATTTCAGAATCCAGTAGCGCGCCGTGAAGTGTTCGCTTTGCGTTATCTACATCGTAACGACGACATAATGCATCAAGATTGTTCTTTTGACCTGGATGCAAGTCACGCGCCATTTTAAGCGTGTCGAGAACTTGACAAAAAGTCTCTGTTTTAGGATAGCCCTGATTAAGTAGTGCAAATTCATTATCCATATGACCAACATCGAACGGTGCGTTATGAATAACTAACTCTGCCCCTTCAATATAGTCGAAAAACTCTTGGGCAATTTGATGAAATAACGGTTTATCACGTAAAAATTCGTTAGTGATACCGTGAACGTCGATTGCTTCTTCTTCGCTTGGGCGTTGTGGGTTTATATAAACGTGAAAGTTATTGCCTGTTAAACGGCGATTTACTAACTCCACACAACCAATTTCTATAATACGGTGCCCTTGTTTAGGGTCGATGCCGGTGGTTTCTGTATCTAAAACTATTTGTCTACGTGCCATATCGAATTTAGCCTGATTCTGGTATCTTTCTATAATCACTTTATTGTACATAAGATCAAGGTAAAACAGTGCAAAAAACCGTAGAGATTTACACCGACGGCTCATGTTTAGGTAATCCAGGCCCCGGCGGTTATGGTATTTTTATGATTTATAACGGCCACGAAAAAGAAATGAGCCAAGGTTATAAACTCACAACAAATAACCGAATGGAAATGCTCGCGGCTATTGTTGCCCTAGAATCACTCACTCGAGAATGCGATGTAAACCTAACAACCGATAGCCAATATGTTAAGCAAGGCATTGAATCGTGGATCACTAACTGGAAAAAACGTGGCTGGTTAACATCAGCTAAAAAGCCGGTTAAAAACGTCGATTTATGGAAACGCTTAGATAAAGCCTGTAGCGAGCACAATGTAACTTGGAAGTGGGTTAAAGGGCATAGCGGCAATAAATACAACGAAATAGTTGACGATTTAGCGCGCGATGCCGCTGGCAGTAAAGATTTACTAGAAGATGTAGGCTACCAGCCTTAAATTTATTCTAAGCTAGTTGTTATATCAATTTTATTAAAAACATGTTCATTCTATCGCATTAAATAACTCACTAACTGCGTTAAAAATTATTCATATAGAACAACTATATGTCACAATTTTCGCCTTGTTAATGTGCTATTTTCTTAGCGCTATGATAGATCACTTATTTAATGCAATTGGTATTATTTTTTTGCTCGCACGATTTAAAGTGTTGCTTTGACGTTTGTCTAAGCCCTGCCCCTTTTACTGGTGCAAACTGCGGCCTAGCATGCCACTTAGGTTTTATCGGCGTAAGTGGCGCAACTCTCTTTCGTGCCACCAGCATATAAACACTGCCCATTGGTTTTAAATACTGTTTTGCAAAAGTCCGCCAAAACTCAAATCTTGATAACCTGTTACCTCTTGCCAGTGATGAATAAATAAAACGTTCGTCACTTACAATTTCAAAACCCAATAAATTTAGCCAATCTTTAACCCTCGCAGGGGTAAAAAAGCGCCCCGTCCATGGTAACTTCTGACCACTAAAAGGCAGCATTTGTGCAAGCCCACACAAACTAAACGGATTAAAACCAGTCACTAGTATATAACCGCCCGGAATAAGCGTGCGATGTGCTTCTCGTAAAATGTGATGTGGGTCTGAATGATACTCTAAGCAGTGGCTTAGTATACAAGCATCAATACTGTGCTCGTAAAATGGCAATTCATCTATGTCAGCAACTACCCCAGTGTAAGGCCCAGGCTCTGCAACACACACTTGGTGTTTAATCGTACTTATACTTGTGTTTAATTCGCCACTTAAATTACCCAACTTAAGCATATGATAGCCAAACATACGCGGAAGCCATTGCTTCATTTTACGTTCAATATCTGTGCGTAAATAATCCCCATGAGGAAACTGCTGCCACGACAGTGGTTTGGGTCCTTCTTGAAAACTAAGGGCTGGTTTCATTTTTTGAGCTCGTTATACTATGCGATAAGTGTCACTTTATAGAGCAATTTACCATGGTGCAAGTCAAAGCAATTAAAGCCTTTTCTGATAATTACATTTGGTGTTTAACTACCGATAACAGTAACCAAGCATGGGTAGTCGATCCAGGTCAAGCACATCCCGTATTAACCTACTTAGCTGAGCACAAACTAACGCTTGGTGGTATTTTAATTACGCATCATCACTACGACCACACTGATGGCGTAGCTGAATTAGTTGACGCCTATCCAGATATATCGGTTTATGGCCCTGCAAATAGTCCATTTAAAGGCGTCACTCACGCACTCACTGATGGACAAAGCATCAGTGTGCTTAATATTAACTTTACTATTTTTGCAACCCCTGGGCACACGCTTGATCATATTTGTTACACAAATGATGAACTTGCTTTTACAGGCGATACATTATTTAGCGGCGGATGTGGGCGCTTATTTGAAGGCACGCCAAAGCAAATGTGGAAATCTTTTAATAAACTAAGAGAGCTGCCTGCAAGCTGTGTTATTTATTGCACGCACGAATACACGCAAGCTAATCTTGCCTTTGCCAAAGCAGTTGAACCACGCAATCCAGAACTCCTTGAGTACAGTAAAAAAGTAGATGAATTACGCAGTAATAATCAAATTTCTCTACCGACCTCTATTGGACAGGAGCTAAAAATAAATCCATTTATGCGTAGCGATTTGCCAACCATTATAGAGTTAGTGCCAGAGAAATTTATCTCGGTTACAAAAAACAATGAACCTTGGGGAAACTTTGCGAGTCTGAGACAGTTCAAAGACAATTTTTAATGCAAAAACTAATACTTTAATATTTATTTCATTAGAATCATTAACTTAAGATATAGTGATGATTCTATTTCTGCGTTTTAAAAAGTCATTAAGTGGCAATGTTAACTCATAACAGGTAGTATTCGCCGAGTTTTTTACCCGATGTATTGGTATTTATGAATAAATCTCCCCTATTAGTAGCCTTGGCGTTAGCGCTAAGTGGTTGTCAAACTGTGACAACATTAGAGTCAGACTCTCAAGTTGCCACGCAAGCAAACCAACAACTCGAAGGCGCAAGTCCTAACGACATTAACAATGCATTGATGGTAAACGCACAATATCAGCAAGTTGACTCTGATGAGCAAGAAGCGCCCGTGTTTGATGATGTGTGGGAGCGAATTCGCTACCAACTTTCTATCGAAATACCGCAAAACCGCCCTGTTGTTACTGAACGTAACTATTACGCTCGCCACCAAGCCTATTTAGATCGTATTTCTAAACGTGCAGAACCTTACTTACACTTTATAGTTGAAGAAGTAGAAAAGCGCGAAATGCCAATCGAAATTGCACTACTGCCTATTGTAGAAAGCGCATTTGACCCGTTTGGTTATTCTAATCGCAGCGCATCGGGCATTTGGCAGTTTATGCCTGCAACCGGTGAGCGATTCGATTTAAAACAAAACTGGTGGTACGACGGTCGTCGCGACATAGTGCAGTCGACTCGCGCAGCACTTGACTACTTATCGTATTTACATAAAACACTTGAAGGCGATTGGCTAAATGCGATTGCTGCTTACAACTCGGGTGAAGGGCGCTTGATGCGCGCGATTAAAAAGAATCGTAAAAAGCATTTACCTACCGATTTTTGGTCTCTTGATTTACCTAGCGAAACAACAGCCTACGTACCAAAGTTATTAGCACTTGCCGATTTATTAAAACGCTCAGATGATTTTAACGTTACATGGCAACCAGTAATTAATGCACAAGTGGTTGAAGTGGTTGATGTTGGCTCGCAAATAGATTTAGCACTTGCTGCTGATATGGCCGATATGACGCTTACTGAGCTATACAGATTAAACCCTGGTTTTAACCGCTGGGCAACTGATCCTAATGGCCCACATTCTTTATTACTGCCAGTAGATAAAGCAGAGCAATTTAGCCAAAAACTAGCAAACACTGATGTTAAAAACAGATTACGCTGGCAACGTTATATTGTGGCTCGAGGCGACAGCTTATCAGTAATTGCCAAAAAGTTTACAACGAGCTCAAGTGCAATCCGATCGCTTAATAAACTCAAATCAAATACGATTAAAGTAGGCCAAGAATTATTAGTCCCGCTTACTGATGGCGCTATAAATAGCGAACATTTACCAAAGCAGATGCGCTTAGCTGCTAATAAAGCAACTCGCACAAAGCTTTCGCACACAGTTAAAAGTGGCGACACGTTATGGGACATTAGCCGCGAATATGACGTAACTATGGATGAGTTGGCTAAATGGAATAAGCTAAAGAAAAACTCTGTACTGCGCCTAAATCAAAAACTTACTGTGTATAAGTCAGCTAATAAACCACAAGCAACGGCAAGTACCAACCGTACTATTACATACAAAGTACGCCGTGGTGACTCACTTGCACGTATTGCGTCTAAGTTTAATCTAAGCGTTAACGAAATTATTAAGTGGAATAATTTAGCCGGTCAAAAATACTTACAACCTGGCCAAAAGCTAAAACTTAAAGTAGATGTCAGAAGTAGTTAATTTATAAAACTATATTAAAAGTAAAAAGGAGCGCATGCGCTCCTTTTTTAATACTTTAAAATTAAAGGATTAAGCAGGTAGTTTTTCTAGCCATACTTTTAACCAAGGCTCGGTTACCGGCCACGGTTCAAAATCTTCACATGCATCTATTTCTAGGCGGTTGCCCACAGGCTTTGCTTGTAAATCACGAAGTAGCTCGTCAAAGCTTCGCCCTGCGCCACAAAATGTATCGCCGTAACATCTGTCACCCATTGCAATTACACCAAACGGTTTATCGGTAAGCATTGGGAAAGTGCTATTCATTGCAAAGTACAATCCGGCCAAATTACTCGGTACATCACCTTGGCCTGTTGTGGAGGTAACAATTAAAATATGCGATGCATTTTTTATATCATCAAGCGATGCTTCTGTAATTACTGTAGCAGTATGACCCGCTTGCTCTATTGTGGCTGCAACTTCATCGCTTAAACGCTCTGCACCGCCATTAACGCTGCCTACAAAAATACTAATATGTGCCATTAATAATCCTTTTCTTGCTCTGGCCAACCTAGCTGCTTACATATTTCAAGCATGTCTTCACCTAGTGGCGCTTTAATTGTTATTGATTCATTACTATAAGGGTGCACAAAACTAAGCTCTGTTGCAAATAACATTAGGCGTCTTAGCTCAAAATGCTCCCTAAAAAATTGATTATGCTGATTATCACCGTGATTTACATCACCAATAATAGGCAGTGATAAGTGCTTTAAGTGTCTGCGAATTTGATGCTTGCGCCCCGTTTTTGGAAAGCACTCCACTAACGAGTAACGCACTGTTGGATACTTACCTATAGGAATAGGCAATGCAGCTTGGTGCAAGCAATTAAACTGGGTTTGCGCTTCTTGCGGTGCTTTATCTTGATCTGCAAACTTATCGGCTATTTTATCAAGTTCTTCTTTAAGCGGTTTATCTAAAAATACTGACTCTGGCGCAAAGCCGCGCACTAAGGCCAAATAGCGCTTAGCAATAGTACCTTCAATAAATAGCTGGTTCATATCGCGAGCAGCTTCCGAGTTCAATGCAAACAGCAATACGCCCGACGTAGGTCTATCGAGCCTATGTACTGGAAATACATGTTGCCCTAGCTGGTCGCGCAACATTTGCATAGCAAACTGGGTTTCGTGTTTATCTAAAAACGAGCGATGCACTAATAAACCTGAAGGCTTATTTATAGCCACATAGTTTTCATCTTGATACAAAATAGTCAGCTCGCCATATTCAATAGGCGCTGGACGCTCACTCATTTGGTTCTCCTAAAAAGGTATCAAGGGCTGTTAGTAATTCAATAATTTCATCGCTTCCGGCTTTATTCACAAGTGTCATTTGCGCCATAGGGGCAATAGCAAAGTTACGCGGCAGTGGTTGCCTATGTGTTATTAATTGCTGTATTTTTTCAATAAATACAAATTGTAACCACTGCTCAAATGCCATTGTATCGTGACAAAAAGGAGTATTTGAAAGCAGTGCCTCAGCGTCTATTGGCTCACTTTGCCAAAGCGCGTGTTTTTGTAAAAGTGCCGTTAGCTGCACTAAATAAGTTTGGGTTTGCTGGTACATAACCACCCTCTTTTATATATGTAATGCAATTATACCCTGTTCCCTCACAAGCGGCTATGACGTATAATTAATGTAATTTTGCAGTAAAAACAGTTGAGAAAACAATGAGTGATCAAATAGCTACATTAGGTCAGCTTTTAGATGGTGCGGGTACTCAGTGGCGTGCTTTTGATATTGGCAGGCACATTACTAAGCTTGATAAAAAACAATTTTTAGCTATTGAACAAGCTCAAGTGCCTTACCCTTATCCACTTGCTGGTCATGCATGGCTCGCTATTCAATTTTGGGATACTAAAGCAAGTAAAGAACCGTATGTATGGTTTTTAAAATTTTCACTTGATGAGCAAAGTATGCTGGTAAGTGCTAGTCGCGATCACTTTGCTGATATGGTTATTCAAGCGCTAGGCACTGAAATTACAGGCGAGCAAGCCGATGGAAAGCTTGATAATAACCCTTATGTTTTTACACCAAACGCAAATAAATTAGCGGCATTTAACGCCCAAGTAAAAGTACTATTAAAACAGCCTGCATCGCAGTATTACGAGCATGCACAATTGTACTTTAGCGGTAAAATTGGTTTTGATAATTGGCAAAGTGTTGCACTACAGGGTATTGCCGATTTTGCACTACGCTTAGACAGCGATACAAACTTAAGTAATCTGCAAAAAGCATGGGCGCATTTACCTATTGAAGTACTACAACCACTCAGTGCCATGCTTGAACACGTTGAAATACCAACATCAATGAGTGAGTTACTTGTTGATTACACACAGACCGCAATTAGTAATAACGATACATTAGCTATAACCGCAGCACTAAGATCAGCTTCAAAAGGTCAAGCTCAAGGATTATGCGCTCAATTAGTTGATACTGTACTAAGCTCACCAGTGAAGCACGACTCTGACGTGTTACTAACAATAGCTGGGCGGTGTTTTAAACAATTAGAAAACCCTGAACGCTTACATGTATTTATGGATAATTGCGCGCATCATCAAAAAATTGAAGAATTGTTTCCAAGTATTTTTGCTGACTTAGTTGCAATACCAACTATTCGCCCGCATTTATTAGGCTTATTACGTAAAGAAAATCGTAGCGAAACCCTCGCGCGTGCAATTGGAAGGTTATTCTCTTAAATGGCAAGTTTATGGACGTTCATACTTATTGGTAGTGTAATTTACTTATTTTGGCTTAACCGAAAGGTTGCTGAAGCGGCGAACGTTCATGCTAAACGTCAAAGTGAGCAACTGCAGGTGCAGTTAATGAGTGTTGCATGCACAAAACGCCGCTTTGGTTTTTTAAAGAACGGCAAGCCAGGCATTAAAAGTGAATTTATATTTGAGTTTTCAAGCGACGGTGAAAATGCTTATCAAGGTGTGTTAATTATGGAAAATGAGTTTTTGAAAAGTGTGGTTGTTCCACCCCATAAAATATAAAACTTAATATACTTTAGGAGTATATGTCTTAAATTAATAAATTTAATTCAACACAAAAAACTAAGGCGTAACTAAAGTTACGCCCCAATTGGACTGCATCCTGCTAGATATCCATTATCTTAAATCCGTATTATCATCCCCTGAACGAGTAAACAACCTTGTTTACCCTCACATTGCATCCTGCAATATCCATGGCCACCTTGGCAAACCCACGAAATCTATCGTTTGGCTACATCCGTAGCATCATCCCTGGTAATCCTTTAAAGTAGCTCCTGCCACTTTTGCATCCTGCAATATCCATAGCCATCTTGGCAAACCCACGAAATCTATCGTTTGGCTACGTCCAGTAGCATCATCCCTGGTAATCCTTTAAAGTAGCTCCTGCCACTTTTTGCATCCTGCAATGTCCACTTGCCATCTTGGCAGTCCTGCGTAAACTAACGCTCCTGCTACTTCCTGTAGCGTCATCCGTGATTATCCTAAAGTAACTCCTAGCTACTAAGTGCTTCATGCACTTCCTTATTCTTCCTTGTATCCGTTTTAGCTTGTCCTTTATACTTCCTGCTAGCGTCTGCTATGTTGCCTATTCCGTATCCTTGGCAGTAACTCAATCATTGAGCTATGTCGTCTTGACAAAGAGAAGTTTAAAGCAATCAGGGGGGAGAAATAGGACTTAACATTAAATAAATAAACGTCACAAAAATGAAAAATAAAAATAGACTTTAAATAACAATAGCTTGAATGAAAAAAGGCTACTTATTAATAGCCTTTAACTGAGAATGCTCACGACAATGTAAGATATATCTCACGGTCTTATGTCCGTTTGGGCGCATTGGCTTACATTATAATTTTAAATAGTTGGCTCAATTATTGATTTAAACAGTAACTCGCCCTCTACTTGGTTAAAAGTAAGGTGTTTAAATGCTTCAAACTTTTCAGTTTTAAAAAATTCAATGTGCTCCTTACGTGTTACAAATACAGCCATCCCTGTAGACTCAGCGTTACATTTAACTAAGTCGTCAAGCCCACGTAGTAAGTAACGACCAAAGCCTTGTCCATGAAAATGCGGATCTACGGCAATAAAAGCTAAAAAATAGTAATTGCCTTTTTGCTTAAGGGCGTCTCTAATTGTTTGTTCTTTATCTATTAATTGATTTGTTTGCAAGTAGCCCGCACTCAGCATTAATTTTAAACGCCAGTGCCAATAACGCTGCGCTTGTAATTGGCTATTAGATTCAAATACACACGCTACTGCTTTTAATTTATCATTGCGGTATAAACCAATTAATGGCTGTTTTTCTTGCCAAAAACTACTGAGTTCTTCGCGAATTAATGATCGTAATTTTTTTTCGTAAACTGATTTATTTTCGTCATTGTAGCTAAGCATGTTTAGTAATACAGGATCGTCATGATAAGCCTGATAAATTAGGCTCGCTGCAGTACTAATATCTTCTGCAGCTAAATACTGTACGCTGAACGTATCAGCTGGTGTGGTTACACTCATTGTATTTCCTTTATTATTTTAGCTATAGGCTGTTTAACTTTAAACCTAACTATATACCTAAAATTATTAACCGTAAATTCAGCGAGAGTTTAACTAGCAGGAGGTACAGTTAGGTACTAGTATGAATTTTCATTCATTTAAAGGAGCAATATCATGGATACGACAAAACACGACATTAACACACTTTTTGCACAGCTTGGATTACCAAATAGTGATGAGCAAATAGATGCATTTATTGCCTCACATGAATTAGAAGACACAACATTACTCCAAGAAGCTTCTTTTTGGGATGAGGCACAACAGCACTTTTTAGCTGAATCCCTTGCACAAGACGGAGATTGGAGTGAAGTAATTGACGAGTTAGATGTACGCATTCGTCAAAGTAAGTAATTTTATTTAATGTACCCTCCCTTATTTATTGCTAACATAGCATCTGCGCAGCATTTATATGCTGCGTATTTATTTTATTAAAGAGTTATATATCTAATGAATTCAGTTGTATTTGATGCAATCAAAGCCCTTCTCGATGAAGGCAAAACCCCTACTGTAGCACTAACTAAAAGCCGTTTGGCGCAACCGGTTCCAATGCCGATGATTATTGCAGCAGTAAGCCAATATAAAAACAATCCTGATTCAATTAATAACTTCATGAGAAACCCACAGCAGTCAGATAATACTGAGCTTAAAACAAGTCAATTAGATAGAATTGAGCAAAAACTCGATAAACTTCTTGCGCTGCTAGAACAAAAATAATTTGAGACTATAAATGTTCGTTGTTGATTTAACTTTTGATTGCTACCAAGACACCACCCTAGAACAAGCCGAACAAGCAATAAATCGCTTAGTAAATGCACTGCGTTTTAATGGTCAAATAATGGGGGAAGAATTTCCAACCGTTTTAAAAGATGGATTTTTTATTACCCGCGTTATGTGCCCTACTGAAGATGCAATGCACCCGCTAAATAACAGCCCGTTTGTTAAGCACAGTATCGAAAAGTTACATAGTGCAGGGCTACTTGCGCCAAAAGTGAAAGTGATTGGACAAGATATTCATTCCAACGGCGCTGATTGCTGTAAAGAACCATCAAGTTATATTTTATATACAACCTATGTGCATACGTGTAGCCCGCTTTATTGTGGTGACGACTTTTTGCCCGTGCCGCTATTTCGTATTCCGGCAATTGCTAATGGTGATTACAAAACACTCATAAAATGGCAAGAAGATTGGCAAGCCTGCGATCAAATTCAGATTAATGGCGCAACCCGTTGTGAATTCCCCGCACTTGAAGAAATATCGAGTATTAAAAGCGACTTATTTAGACGCGGAAAAGACATAACAAAACGCATTAGCTTTTTAACTAAAAAACCGACCTATTATTATTTATACCGCGTGGGTGGTGTAGATAAAGCGTCTGAGCTTGAGCGAAAATGCCCTAGCTGTAACGGCAATTGGAAATTACCTGAGCCGTGGTTTGGGTTATTCGATTTTAGGTGTGAGCCATGTGGCTTAGTGTCTAATATATCGTGGGATTTTCAGTAACCATTAGGGCGTGTTGACCTTTGTGGATTGAAATTTGCTCAATCTAGGGACGATTTAATCGCGGCGCGAGGTTTGTAACCTAGTGGGCTCGGTAACTGCTCCTGCGTTACCCTACTGGCTTACATCCATGTAAGAATAAGTAAAAACCGAGCAAAGCTTCCGCGTCCTGCTCACGCCCCTTACCTACAT
>NZ_JACJEP010000044.1:0-14753 GCF_014164135.1 Pseudoalteromonas sp. SG45-1 | reverse complement strand
CTGAGAATAGAAAGTCAGGGCTTTATCTACCGAGCAGTATTAAATACTAGGCGCCGAGGCAAGCTCACTGACTTCGATGTGATAAATGATAGCTAATCATTTATCAACGAGAGATACAAGGCGCTAAGCTTGCTTGCGCGAGAAGCAAAGCTTCTAATTGCCTAAGGCTATTTTAAATTTCAGATTTATACCCTAGCTCAAATGATATGTGGACTTCCAACAGTTTGCTAAACTCTTAAATCCATGCCGTTCCTACCCATAGAAACTAAACAGTAACCTTATTTTTTAATATTCATATGCCCCAATACAACACTAAACTTAAGAGCCTTTGTATTGAGGCCAGTCATAGCTTTATACAGGTGGATAATAGAGCTAAACCACTAACAACCAGATAAAAATCTCAACGAAGCAAGCCACGTCAAATTTAAAGCGTACAAGCGTAAATTATTATGTATCTGTTGGCACATCGTCCCACGACTCACCATAACCTAAAACCCAACTCATGCCGTATCGGCGCTCATAAACAATACCTGAGTTGAGCTCATTAATATTTATGTCGTCTTCATTAGGTTTGCCATTATTGAACCCCATATCCCTATCTCTAACTCGCCAATGCTGATGGTACAAAAAAGATTCCATTTGGGTCAGTACCTCGTCGTCTTTTAATTTTGCATCAGCGAGAAATTCTTTAGTATTTCTTATAGCTTTAAGTACAAGTTCATTACCCCATACATCAAACTGTTCATTAAAAGCAGGCATTTCATTTAGTCCTTGTAAACTCCAAAGCAAGGGCACCAAGGTTTCTATCTTCCATGAGAAGTTGACTCTGTCATCATCTTCAGGTGTTGGGTTATTAATGAATTTTTTCTCTTCAGGTGAAAGGTATTGGCCAATACTGTTCTGCTCAATCCACACCTGATTTTTTTCTGGAAAGTACACCTTACCAACGGATGCTATAACACCCAAAACACGTTGAGCCACCTCTTTAGGGGTTCTGATGATAATTTCTTCTTCAATATCTTCCATGAGTTCCTCTTAAAATAATATTCTAGGAGAGCAAGTAAAATCTGCTCGATCTTCACACTAACCTACTAGCCAAGCAATAGATTGCAGAGTTATATTATAGGCACTTACTTATTTTGTTGCTTTGCATATGTATTAATGAAGTTTCCGTAATATACATATTCGTCTTTGGATAAATCTGCGTAAGCATCTGAGTTAGTTACATGCCCATACCCACCTACTTTCGCAATAGTAACACCGTTTTTAAAGGTGATGGAAAGTCCATGTTCTGTTTCCCAATCGCATCCACCCTTAAATTCGCAAAAAAACTCTTTTGTCATAGAGCTTCTACAAATAGATAATGATGAAAGTCGTATAAACTCAAGCATTCTATCCTCATGATCTTGGGGTGGCATATCCTCAAGATAATCCTCGCCAACGTCTAAAACAAAGTCTCTATAATAGGCAAAGAGGTGCTCCTTTAGAGCTTCTCGATCATCTTCCCCTAAAGTTAGGGCATTGTTCAGTGTTGTTGCTATTTCATGTTTAAATTCTTTTAAATCTTGATCATTAAATTCCAATTCTATCTCAACCTTGGCGTTATTGAGAAAAGGGATCGGCAAGGGTGAAGACAACCATTCATACCATTCTTCGTTGTACTTACTCATCACTTTTTTAAATACTATATTTCCGACTTCTAATTCCATACGATTTCTCACTAAGCCTTGTTGTATATTTACCCTGCGTCTGCCTTTAAATTACTAAAGTCTGCTTTTTTAAGCTTCTCGTTCTCAATAAATATCATCAGCTTGTCACCATCATGCCAGCACCAATCGAACTTCTCATAGGATCTTAACGTTAACAGCGACATCCAATCACCTTTCGGTGTTGGGTCATAACCCAAAGTGCAAAAAGATGGATAACCAAGCATGTAATCTTCGCGATAGTCCTGCAAATAAGGTAAATCGGCTAAAATTTCTGTGTCAAAAGGCCAGTCTTTGCGTAAATCTTCATGCCTAGGTATTTCCTCTCCATAACTAAATACCATTTTCTTTGCTTTGTATTGAGCAGGCGATTGTTCGTATAAAGATAAATCCTTAACATCTGGATAGAAGTAACCGATAACGTAGCCATCACTGCCCCAGAATATTTCATCGTTTTCATCATAGGCATAAAAGAGCAATAACAAACCTGATTCAGGTAAGACTTTGAGAGGATAACTGATTTCAGAAAAATTGATTTGTCCTAAAAATCTATATTCACCTTTGATATGAGTTGGCCATACAAAATTTTTAGGTACTAGCGGGCTACCTCCTACTCTACTTTCATGAGCTTCTGCGTCGCGATTTAAAAATGCAATATCAACACTCGGTTTGGTAATTGATTTTAAATAGTCTTTGTGAGGCGATAGTTCTGCTTCAGTATTAATAAACTCTTTTAATATATTAGGATTCATTTCACTTCCCTTTGACTAACGCCTAATCTTACACGAAGTCAGCGTAACGTGAATTTATTGGCCAGTTATAATTATGAGTAATCTATCGTGAATACTGCCTCAGGGCAGTGCCTGCATTTAAATTTATAAATGGTAGGATTTCCGCCTTCTTCATAGTTTTCGAGAATCTTTTGCCAGATATCGATTTTTATCATTTCTTCTTTCAAAAAGTGTTTTAGCTGAACACCGTTTAATGCTTTTAAGTCATCCGCATCTGCGTCACCATGAAATTCGCAAGCGTCATTACAATGACTCATCCAAACTTCTTGCTGCCATGAGTTGTAGCCAGGCGTTCTTTTACAAACTTCCGCTATTATATCAGCAGCAATACCTGCTACACCCAAAGGATGACCATCAACAAACGTCCCATCGAATTTCATTGCCGCCGAACCATCTGCGATACACCAAGGACATATATATTCTATTTCGTCCGCGCTATACATTGTGGACGAATAGATATATCCGTTTGCTTTTTCACAACAGTCACAAGTTTCATCGCTTTCTTCGATCGCTTGCGTCGTAATAGGGTCTGGATGATATTTAAACGTTGGTAATTGCACAGTTTGTCCTTATGGCGCTAGCACTTTAATCATTGGCAGGCGTTTGCTGCTGATAGTTTTATTATTCGCGTTATTTTGCTACATATTTTTAAATACCGCCAGCCAAGTCGGTATTTCCTTAATTTTTATAAAACCCCGCACAATGGCTAAACCTATAAAAGTAGAACTGAACAAACGGCAAAGCTCACAGGCCAACTAAAAAGTTACTCTACTCATTCCTGGGCAATCCTAAGTAAGGTCAGACTGGAAGTATTCAAATGAAGTCGAGTGATTACTTAGAGTTGGTTGATGGCATTTGTTAAGTGGTCGGGTATTATTAAACGTGTCGTTTTACAGTAGATCGGAAATATCTTAATATGGATATCTATGTCGTATAATGTTGGCAATACAACATGGCATAAAAAAATCGCAAAATTCAAAAATGTTTAATCAGGTTTTTGCTGTTCGAGCATCCTGTATGAGGTAGAAAAGTATGACACTATACTCGCTCAAAGCGGTCACTTACTCTTACGATATGCTCGATTGGGACATACTCGGGTTTATTAAACTCATAGCACCAACATTGCCAGAAGGCGAAAACCCTTATGCATTTTTTCTGGGCATTCATAGGCAGAATCACTCTTTACTAGAGTACTGGCCTGAGGGGTATGAGTTTTCATTTTTACCCGGCTACCTTAAAAAGAATTACGATGTTAGCATTATGGATGGCTTTATCGGTCTTCGTATGAAAGCGTATAACGCATTAAAGGATATTCTCGAGCCGCTGGGTGAGTTTATTGAAACAAAAGCCGATGGTGAACCGATTGTTATTTTTAACTTACTTACCTTTGGTCAAGAAGACTTAGATAAATGCGAAATAGAATATTTTGAGGGTAACCCTGTTGGTTGCAGCAAAGTTCAGTTTGTTATGGATGATGTGAAAAACAAACCTGTTTTTAAAAGTAAGTTACATGGTGGCTCTCGCTTGTTTTGTACTGATGTGTTTAAGCAAGCGGTTGAAGATAATGGCTTAACGGGCCTGTATATTGACGAGGATCTGGATAATATTTTTGCAAATTAATGTGAATTCAATCTAACCATAGGCCGTAGGCAAGTAATAGAATGTCACTCGAGCACATATATTCGAGTGATTCTTTGAAAGTGGGGTTGAGTCTATGCCGCCAAAGCCATTATCACCACTTTATTCCTCATCAAAACCCACACTCACTCGCACTACCCCCTTATATTGTATACTGCAGCCCTTCAATTAACTGTCCATCCGTCAGGAAACAAGAACTTTTATAAGACTATTTTAAATTGGCTTTGAAAGTCTACTAAAATAGTTTAATCCTGACTATATTGTAGGCATTTGACGTGGCGGCGCACCTCAAGGAATTGCGGTACATGTGTTAAGCACGGAAGAGGATCATATTGCGATTCGCATCTCGAGCTATTCAGGTATTGGGAACGTGATAAGCATGTTAGAGTGCTTGGTTGAGTGTTTAGAAAGTGAAGTAGCCTGTTAATTATTGATAAAGAACACTTAACAATTTTTATGTGCAATGTGAAAGTATAGCAATAGATTGAACCAAAATAGGAACGAAGATATGGTTAAACCATTATAGATGAATAAAAACGAGCCATTTTATATGGCTCTCTATACATACATAGGACGTTATCCGAATGATTAAGCTTTTAATATATAGCCCAAAGCCAGTTGAATTAAATGCAACTTCTTTTGGCGGCAAACCAGTAAAAAATATCAGCGAGAATTTCAGCTGGCCTAAATGTGCTTGCTGTGAGCTCCCAATGCAATTTCTAGGTAAAATTAAAGTCGAAGATGACATACACCAAATATTTATGTGCCAGAATGACCCTGGTGTATGTGATGACGGTGAGCCCGATGACGGCGGGAACGCTGTTATTGTAATCAAGCCTAATGAACTTGAATATGTGACTATTCCTGCTGAAGGTGAAACATTACGAAAGACTGAGTATTCTGCCGTCATTATAGAAGTCGATGCGCCAAATTATGCAGAGGCCGTAGATGTATGGGGAGAGAGTAACAACCAGGAATATCGGCGGGTTTTAGGTCAAACTTCCGGCGAGCCATATTGGCTCCAAGGCGATGACACACCAAATTGTGATACTTGCCATAAACCAATGACATTCATTACTCAATTGGAGCAAGGCCCCAAATATGAAACTGAAATGAACTTCGCTGGAGGTTCCGGATATTCTTTTGCATGCAGCTGCAATCGTTCTGCTAAGTTTTTATGGCAGTGCTAAGTTGTACTAGCTCAGACTTGATCTGACGTTTCGGTTTGAAAAATTGAGAGTTACCAAAATTTAGCTATTGCTCCATCGCAATTTGCACGCATGGTATGGCTACCGTACTTACCTCAAAATATTTGCAACGCTGTAATTTTATTTACCATCAAGCCAAAAAGTTTTGCACAAATCACTTTAAACCAGAATATGGAAGTCAAAACAATGAGTGACATAAAAGCTTATTTAACAGGTTTTTTTATCTCTTGAATTAAACTCATGAGTGCAATTGTTTATGTAGCTACTAATTTTTCTTGTTGCTAGGTAAATAGTTCATGAGGTGTTTTATGACCTCTTGTTTTCTTTGGAAGGTGGTTGAGCCTATCAACCACGTCCTGAATCTCCTCTTCACTCAGTAGCATAAAGTCGCTTCTAGTTGCTGACCAATACGCTCATATTGAGCAAACTATTTTTCTTTGTCGAATGTTGTGGTTAATAAAACTAGCTTGACACTCACTCTAATTTAGCAAGCAAAGCTGGGGACTAGATTTATTTCTTTAGGTCAATAATTAATTTCTTACGACTGCATTGCTTCATTTCATCCTTTAGATAAGCCATTTTTATCTTTAAACCTAAATTATAAGCATAAAGATAATTGCATAACTGCAATTTTAATTTTTAACTTTGTGGCTTTTATCTACGTATTTTTGCTGTCTAGTTTGTTTTTATTACAATCTTTCCTGCATGGTTACCGGTACCTTTGCCTACACTAAAAAAGCCAAAACCAGTAGATTAGTTCAATACATGCTCTGCTGTTGTGCCACTTACACCTGTTAGTGTTGATGTTTTTGAATCAAATGCAAAATGCTTACTAATAATTGGATTCGATTTTATTTTTTTTGACTGATCACCAACCGCCGAAACCGCAATGCTTTTGTACGCAAAATCAGCCAGTTGTGCCGCTATGCTAGGAGATAAAATTTTCATGTAAAATCCTTTTATTATTTAAAATCTTTAAAGTAATCCGTATCGTCGTCTTCAGTTTCATAGATTTCAAAGTCACTTTCCCATCTACAAATAGTCGAGCCATAAAAATCTAAATTTTCATGAGCATGGTTAGGAAATATAAAATCTACATTAGGTGATACTAAATCAGCGTTTAGACTGCTTAGCTTTTGTTTGTACTCGTCGGGCTCATCAATTCCACGTAGCTCACTATTCCAAAGCTCATACTCTTCACCGCCATGAATTGCAGTAATAAGTTGATAAGTAACTTCATGGGAAAACATATCACCGGGTATTTTTGACTCAACAACAACTTCTGGCATATTAAACGCGCCATCGGAAGCTGTAATAACCTGATCTTCTTTTTCAATTTTATGTGCAAATTTGAGGCTCCGATTAATTAAAACACCTTCAACGGGATTGCCGTTTAAAGTAATAATCCCTTTAACCTCAGAGCACATGTGTACGTCATATTTTTTTATTAAACTAAACATAGTGGTTCTAAACCTCTGCTTTTATAATTGAAGCCTAAAATTAGTCTTCAATTATGTCCATTATTTCATCGTAATCGACATCAACTAGCTCTGGATCAGGTGTACCCGTAACTAAAAAAGATAAAAAGTCAGTGAAAGTATTAAATTTAGACACTTCCTGTCCGTAAGTTTCTGTTAAAAATAGCCCAACTTCACCAGCACGATCCGACTCTTGCGAAAATAAAAAATAATAGCCACCACCATCATAAGAGTTAATAACCACCCCATGATCGGGTACTGATTGATATTCATCTTTGTTATCATACGTCTGATGATAATATTCAGTTGCTCCAATCACATCATCCTCTTCATAATCTTCATAATCTTCATCCAAAGGAACAAGACCCTGTACACTGTCTCCAAACCAAAAACAAAATCCATATTGTTCTAAAAAAAATCTATAAGGTTCAGGTAAAGTTATTTTAAACTTCTCTTCTAAACCCTTAATCTGTCCCCGAGGTGCACCGCCTTTTCTACAACTAAAGTTTTCTATTTGTTGAGCCTGTGCCATTATGTTAGTTATTTCGTTACTCATCTTATTCCTCAAACTTTTAATTTTGTATTTAAATATAAAACGATTAAACTATTTCTAAACCTAGATTAGGTCCTAAACCGTTTTCGTCATACGGTTCATCACCTTCCTCATACCAATGAAGTTTTTTGTTTTCTCTACTATGGAAGTCTTCCGTTAATAGTTCTAAATTATCCAAATCATTTGGGTTTTCATTTGGATCACACCTAAAAATAGGCTTTTTATGGTGAACATTGTACTTTTTAGGTACTTGACGTGTTACTTTCATACGATTTAATTGCTTTGGTGTAAAGTGATTATGCGCTTCATGGTTATCATCATTCAGTGCATCTGAAGCATACTTTTTGATATATTCTTTTCGCTGAACTGGAAATGCCTTTCTTGCCTCATCAACTTCTCCAACTGTACGTTTATGGTACTTCGTTGGTTTTGAATCAGGGTTAATCTTGACCTTTTCACCGTTAACTTTATGTTGATTTGCAAATTCATCAATACTTATAGTTACAGGGGTCATTTCGCCTGACTTATTAACTTTATTCAGTGTAATGAGATTATTTTCTTCATCAAGACCCGTTATGTCATATATGTGTTCTTTACGATAGTTATCTTTCCCAGGTGAATATTTAATCGTAGATATATCTTGATTGTCAATTGGAGTACATGCTATTGCTACTTTAAAAATGGCATCAATTACTTCTTTTTCAAAGCCATTATCTACCAAGGTATCCAGCATTCTCTTTAATCTTTTTTCACCTTCTTTACACAACAACCCAAACGGATCAACCCAATTCACCGGATTTGGCGCATATTGATAGTGGTTTATGCCACCCACAAGCCCTATCGTGTCTTGGTTTATAAAGCGTTGTTGTTTTGGGCTGTAGTAGCGGTAGCGGTTGTAATGTAAGCCGCTCTCTTCATCTAGATATTGCCCCTGAAAACGAATTGGCTGAGTGAAGCTGCTTTCTTTATTAGTGTCAGGCTCAGCTTTTGGCTCCTCATAACCATACACATCAGCTTGGTTTTCCCATACGACTTGCGCTTTGTTGTTGGTAACAAACCGCGGCGTATTAAGCTGGTCTAGGTGATAGTAATACACCTCACCTTGTTTAATTAGTGCGACTGGGTGAAACTGATTTGGCAGGTTGATATACCAGGTATATTCACCGTATTGGCATTCGCCGATTAACTGGTCGTTATCCCAAATGTAGTCAATTTTGCCCTGCTCGGTGTGCTTGGCGATACGACGACCTAATGGGTCGTAGTCGTATTGAGTAAGCGTACCGTTGTTATTAAAACAACTTAGCTGATTAAACGCGTTGTATTCGCGGCGGGTTTTTATGCCTCTGCCAGTTTCGCGTATTTGGTTACCAAATTCATCATAATGAAAGTCGCTGTCGCCAAATTGTGTTAGGCGGTCGGCGTCGGTGGCACTGTTTATTGTAGTGTTGTTAGTGCCTTCATTGTTTATTACTGAGTCTGCGTTGCTACTATTTTTACTACTACTTTCACTACTATTTGGCGCTAACTCATTGTATTCGGTATGCGTGGCACGTGTTAAATCAATAGAAGAACTGGCTGTATGCTCGTTACTGGCAGCATCATGTTCTATACCCTGCTCGCCTGTATCTCTAAGGTCTGCATCGTTTGTGTTTGATTGAACAGTCTGGCTTTGCGGGTTACCAAAGCTATCCCAATGGTAGTGGGTGTCATTGTTATTTTTTTCAGAGTCTAAAACTGAGAGTAGATGTCACTGTTATTCGAGTAATTGTCTAGTTCATTTTGAGACAACATTACAAAGTGAATTTTTCTCTTAATTCTTCATCTAGTTTGCTCAAAAATAGAATGCCATAATTTGGCTCATCTAAATCTTTAATCAAATCTAAAGGCAGGTTCTTCTCGTATTCATCAAAGCAGCAAGCTAATCCAACAGCTATAGAAGAGACACTGTCTGTATCCCCTCGAAGTGCAACACAGCTTTGCAGTAAATCTTTAAGGTTACTATTTTTTATTAAACAGCTAAAGGCAGCACTAACAGTATCGAATGCTTTAATAGAAACCTCCTGCCCCAGTCAAAATCCCAATCAGCAAAACCTTCACCTTCTAAAAACTTTTCTAAGTTTAATAATTTACCCTTGTGATGGATGCCAAAGTGACAAGCTAAGGCAATAGCGCAACTAGATTGTATAGCTATAGAAGAATTGTGCGTAATTTGGGCTTGCATTTTAGCAAATTCGAGAAGCTTATTTTTTTCTTTAAAAAAACCTATCGGTACAGATCTCATAGCTGCACCATTTCTTTCGCTATTGGGCTTGATTATATTTATTAGATCAAATCCAGGTTCTACACTTAATAAAAGTTGATAGAAGCCCTTTGAATATCCTAAACGTTGATCTCGCTTAAAGCATTCAATAAACTTATCTGCAATAATTTCGCTCGTAAATTTTCGTTATTTAACATTAATCCCACTATGGCGATTGTCATCTGGGTATCATCGGTATATTTAGCTGAGAACCCATATAAATCATGTCGTGAATAACTAGACAGATCATTATAAAGTACCACTTTTTTTCCGAAGAAAACTCGAAGCCAGCCCCATAGGCATCTGCTATAGCTATTTCTATTAACATTAACTAATTATCACCTTGAGCTATAATATTCGAATACATTTCAAGAACAGATTTTCCTGTTAGTTCTTTTTCTAAGTCTAGCACTTCTTTTAAGGCACTTTTAAAATCCAGATCTGCGTTATATTTCACAATTTCTTGCTTATCTAAAAAGCATTCCTCAGGCGCAATACCTAACTCCCAGCGTGTTTTATAAATACTCCTAAACTTAGAACGGAGAAACTCGACCTTCTCAAGAAAAATCATATTTTGAAATCTTAAAACATCTTCTTCAAGTCTCAATTCAGATTTTACTTTCCTATTTTCTGATATTTGAAAGAGCTCCCATAAAGTAGGCTCAATTGAATCTGAGTATCGACTATAACAACACTCATAAACAATTTTATTTTCTTTAAATACCTTTCCAACAATGGACTCATCACCCGTTTCTAAATCAACCTTAATTGTTTCGATTAATGAATAGTCTTCAATCACTTCTCTCATCTCTTTGCCATGATACTCTCTATAGCGAGCTTCTTTGGGTATCCTTTGAAAATCGGAAACATTAAAGAAAGCAGAATTGAGATTATTGTCTGAAATAAATTGAACGAGAATTAAATCATTATTTTCTATTAAGAAAAACCTTATTAGTACTTCTTCATTACTGGATAAAAAATCTTCTTTATGTAAATTATATATATCCAAGTTAAAGTTATTTATATCGATCATAATTGCATCCTTAAATTTGAGTTAATTTAACAACACCTTCAATATTTGAATCAACAACCAGCTTATGACCAGATTGTATGAGATGCTCGGATTTAGCAGGTGACTGTCCAATTTTATCAGCAATAAAAATCTAAATTTTCATGAACATGGTTAGGAAATATAAAATACACATATAGGTATAAACTCCCCTGACTTATACTAACCAGTTGCTAGTTAAAATAAGTTCCATTAATTAAAAAGCGAGAAAGTGAATCACTTTCAACCGTTACCTCATTACCCATATCGTGCCACATGCACGCCATACCGAGTAATTGTAGGGACAAGAATGAATCTACAGGGGCATGATCCGGACCTGCCTCATAAATGTGGTAGCGCTCTTGCGCTTGTACGTTTTTGGCAAGTGCTTCATTAAAATCACAACCAACATCAAAAGTTGCTGGCGATAAAGCAGCTGGCGATAAAGCAGCTAGAGTTTCTAAGTATCCGAAAGCAATATATATCGCCCAATCATTTTGTTTAACAGCCATTCCCATGCACTCGTCAAGCAATTTAGGGTAATCTGCTTTACTATGGTGATAAGCTTGAAATACTTCAACGAGCTTATAAGAAACAGGGCCTGCTTGTGTCGCACTTTGTTTCATCGTTTCTATAGGGAAGTTTGCCAAGCTATCCATACTTTCAGTGTCGCGAGTAATCACCGCTAAAAAATAGGCATCAATCCATTCTGATGGCGCTGCATAACCGTTTTCTAACATACCTTTACCATTCCATGTTACTTCGGGTAAATCATATATTTTAAAGGTTTGCTCTTGCTCTGGGTACTGCGCAAGCTTTAAGAACGCGGCGTACATTTTTGACGCATAACGTAGCCCTGTTGCTGACTCTTTTTCTATCTCTGGCGTTTGAACTTCCCAAGTGAGCCAACGAGCAAGTTTAATCATATCCTCTGATATCATTAAAAGGTTATCGCGTCTAATTTCAATATCTTCTACTATTTCTTCATAGGCTTCTCTTGGCGACTCTAACCACTCCTCCAAAGGCACATACTTATCAAATTCTGGATCGTATTTTCTTTTAATTCTCATTTTTTCCTCTTAGTGCATTTTTAATCCTATCAAAATCAGAATCACAAAACGAATCAAAGCCAATCGGATCTTAATTTATAAGGCACGGCTTTTAAAGAAAGAGAAATAGCGCAATAGCCATCAATCTATGCTATCTTTTAGCCTCTATTTCTTTTAGTGCATTCAACAAAATAACATTGCCATTTTTAGATATAAAATCTGCATGTTTATATATCCTATCTTTTTCACTAGAATATAATTCACTGTTTGAGACTTTTTTTAAATAATGATTAATAAGAAATGACTCGCTATTTCTATAATAACGAAAGAGCCTTGATCTTTTTAATTTCCCTCTATGTGTTAAAGCAAAAAATGCTGAGACATTACTCATAAAATGAGTTAAATCTTCTTGATTTACTTCCAAAGATCCCAAAAAGTTTATAAAGGCTTCATCAAAAATTTCAGCATTGTCATCACCACAGTTTATGAAGGATTCAACATGCCCACTCAAGTTTGCACCATGATTGTGCTGATCGAAACCTGGAGTTCTTACAAAGTAGTTTTTTTCTCCGCGAAAAAAGCTATTTGTTTCATTGCTTTTAATCGATATTCCAAATAAATTTGTCATGTAAAATCTCTTAGTCGATGGCAGTAAAAGCGTAATTGCTCAACTTATATTTTTTAATCAGCAATTAATTAAGTTGTTTACTTTTTATGTAGCTCATCTGACATAGAAACAATATCAGCCATTACCCGCTTTTCACCTAAATCAGCTAAATCAGCTAAAAAGTTTAAATGCTCAATAGCCTTTACCTTTTTTAGGTTCTCTAATTTGTTTGTGCCGCCTAAAGCCAATGCCGGTACAAATGCATACATTTCGTCATCATTTAAGGGGCCAAGATTATTATATGCTCTTTCAAACAGTAGCTTTTCATTGACGTCTTTTTCATCTAGAGGTTCTTTCCTCATCGTAGCAAAAAATAATTCGATCTGGCGATCCTCTCCCCGCACTCTCAATTTTTCTAAGTAATCTGATGGGAAAATCATTCCATAATTTGAACTTATATCTAAACTCCGACCAGACGTAGTACCCCATACAATTAAATCCCCAAACGCACTTCGCCCAATGACATAATAACTATCGACACCCGACTCTGCCCGCTTAGCGAATTCAGTATCTTGCAACCATGTTTGCAAAATGTCATGGTAGTCTTGTGGGTTCACAAGCCAAAAAATGCCCTCTGCCCACCCACAAAAACCATATTCTTGCCAGTATTCCAACAAGCGTTCAGGGAGTTTGCCTTTAAAAAATTCAAGCGTCTCTTTAGTTGGCATTGTCGCTTTAATAGCGGGACCAAAACCCTTGAAATTGTAAAAGTTATCAAAGAATTTATTCATCTATTTACACCTATGTAAGAATAAATAACTATAAAATTGTGGTTTCAGCATCTCTAATGAGTTATTTAAGTTTATGCCAACCCAAACTGAGTGTGGGTGCTAATAAGACTTACCCTTAAAATGTCCTGCCCACATAAAATATACTACACATACAGTTAGAAATGCTTTTTTACAGTGGCCATACAACGCCCTGCTTGATTTTATAATTACAAAAGCCAAATACTTCGTTCGTTAAGATATAAAAATTAAGGTAGCCGTGGAGTTTTTTTAATCTTTTACCAAAGTACCTATAGGAAGGGCTTATTGAAAAGAGCTAAAATTTATTTTTAACTTAGTTTAGAAGTTTCTATAAATATCCATTTATAAAATCCTAAATCATCGTTCTCAGCGTTTTGTCCAATATCTCGGATAACCCTTTGGCAAACCATCCCATGACTTTATTTTATTTATAACGTTTATATCAAGTTCATCATATTTTTCACTATCAATGTCGAGTGACTTATACCACGCAAAATCTTCATCATATTTAAAGTCAATTGAGAAGTCGCCTTCTGATGTCATTTCAAAACGTGCTTTATTCCAAGGGACATCATTTTTATTTTTGCATAATATAGAACAGTGCATAAAAGGCATCAGAAACTTTTGATTCATGAGCAAGACCATTTCGCTTATTTACGGTAAAATATTTGTAATTCTTGGAATAACTTTTATCCAAATATTTCTATAACATTGTTACCGAAACATCTACTTTATCCATTAACAACGTTAATGTTGCTATGTCCCATTCATCAGGAAGAGCATCAAACACTGCTTGTCCCACATGATTGTATATATCGTCCAATGTATCGAACATTTAACTTCCTTAGTTATCTTCTCTATTAGCCAATTTTGATCAATTATGTAATTAGAAAAGAGCTTTAGTGGAGTCTAACTTCGCTGTATTTTACTAAATTTATAGTCTGTGCTTTCTAACTAGCCCTTTGGTTCATTCCTTTCAATTTATCGCTATTCTATGTAGCAACTTTGGCTTTTTAGTTGGGGTACCAAGTTTATTTTCTGCTGTACATTGGAGTAAGGTATCAACTAAATGGCCGATATTAGAGTAAGGGGCACAACCACATAGCTGCTCCACTTTGATTGCGGTTATTTTTACCTATTGTTTTTGACCTTTAATAACTAAACTTTCGAGCTTGCCTTTGACTTTTATCGTAAATCCTTACTCATTCGTTTTATAAATATAAGTTGCAGATTGACCAGGATGGTTATAAATATCCTCTTATATAGCGGTAGGTTTAGGTATTCAATTTCTATCGCCACACTACATCCTATTTATGGTGTACCTGAATAAAGCCAGCTTTAGTTATATTACAAATAATCAATAAGGAAACAGCTTCAAATTGACTTGATAATGTTTGTAACCTTATTAATCAAAAGCTTGGTTTTGCTAACACTTTACCATACTATGTAGTGGTCAATAAAATTTGGCCACAGTTTTAGAATCTTGATATCTAACCTCAGATTCATTTGGCGCTAAACCGGCATTATAATGATGCGGCCTAACGTTGTTGTAATATCCGTTGATATA
>NZ_JACJEP010000043.1:0-15180 GCF_014164135.1 Pseudoalteromonas sp. SG45-1 | reverse complement strand
GGCTATTATTGCCTGTATAAGAAAGCTTATAGTAATCATAAATTCTATGGTGAGGGATGGTGTCATGTGGGATCCTAAAATGGTTTTAAATTAGGAATTGACACCATAGTCACTTGTTATGTTTATTTTAACTAAAGTAAGGAGAAAAATATGGAGGATATAGACTTTCTACCTCTACTACCCCTTATAGTGTTTATGTTGTACTCACTTTTCGGGAACTAAGTGCCGAACTTTACCTATGAGAGATGTATATACCCACAACAAACAGAAAGGACTGCTTAATATAAAGCCTACTACTTCTGGATTATCTATTATTTCTTGGTTATGAGGTGTAAGACTATGAATAGTAAGAGTACCAGTCAAATGAAAACCAAGTGTAATAATAATAAGAGCAGAGATACCTGTGTTTATTTTAGCTGTAAAAGTTAGAAGTTTAGTAACTGACTCTGAGTACTGGCTATAGTTATTGTACGCAAATTTTATAAGGTAGATGGATATGGTAGAAACCAAGGTGATAATAAGTATAGTAGTATTACTCACAAGTTAATTCCTTTTAAGAGTGATTGACAGAAGGTCGTAACACATACAGCTAGCGCTGTATAAACATAGACATAATGACTCCCACACGGTGTTAGCCTCCGCTTTTCGTGGGTTAGCTTAATTCAAAGCCAGAGCCATAATTAGTTTGTCAATTAACTAAACAGCAGAGGCTAACATGAATAAACATAGCATACTTTTTATCGGTCTTGATACACATAAAGAATTCAATGAAGTCGCCTATATTGAAGAACATAGAGGTGCGAAACCCGTTCATCTTGGCCGAGTTTCGTCTTCCAAAGTGGCCGTTCAAAAGCTTGTTCGTCAGTTTGAATCCAAATACCCTGGCGCAACACTTCATTTTGTTTATGAAGCTGGCCCATGTGGTTATTGGATTTACAGATTAATTACCAGTCTCGGCCATTGCTGTTATGTGGTTGCACCCTCTCTTATTCCCAAAAAGCCAGGTGAGAAGATTAAAACCGATAAACGTGATGCCCTTAAGCTCGCTAAATTACTTAAATCTGAAGATTTAACACCTATTTATGTTCCCGAGCCTGAAGATGAAGCCGTACGTGATTTATCTCGCGCACGCGAAGTGGCAATGAAGGATTTAAAAGATGCTAAATATCAATTAAAGGCACTGCTGCTTCGCAATAATATTAATTACAGAGGCACTGCAAATTGGTCACAAAAACATTTACGTTGGCTCACTGAGCTTGTGTTGCCACATCCCGCGCAGCACATCGTCTTACAAGAGTTTTTACACACAATTAATGAACGAATAAGCCGACTTGAACGGCTAGACAATGAACTAACACACCATGTTCACCAGTGGCGTTATTATCCTGTAGTAAAAGCAATACAAGCTATGCGTGGCGTTCGTTTGTTGGTCGCCACCGGCGTTGTTGCTGATCTTGGCGATTTATCGCGCTTCGACCACCCCCGCAAATTAATGAGTTATCTTGGTCTTGTACCTAGTGAGCACTCGAGTGGTGGCAAACGCCATATTGGCGCCATCACAAAATGCGGAAACGGCCGAGCGAGGCGCCTTCTCGTTGAAGGCGCACACACTTATCGGTATGCGGCAAATATATCGACAGATATGCAAAAACGACAAGAAGGTTTACCAAAGGACATTATTGATATTGCGTGGAAAGCACAACTTAGGCTCTGCAAGCGCTATAAAAAAATGATAGCCAAAGGGAAACATTACAACCTGGTTGTCACCGCCATTGCTCGAGAAATGATTGCATACATATGGGCAATTGCAAAAGAAGTGGTGCTAACGCCAGTAAATACAAAACTTAGATTGGCAAGAGTACCTGCATGATAAACGAATTAGAGTTAATGCATAGGATCAAGCATCGGGAGTGGCACAACCACCGACGGCGTTAGGATGGCAATGTAGCTAACGCTTCATTGAACCACGAACATAGACTGAAGACAGGTGCCACGACGAAATAAGTAAGGTCTGCTCTGTTACTAGAAATAGTAATAACCAACGAATATCAGCAAGATAACCGACGACATTACTTGCTTCATCCTATGTATTAACTCGCTCTAATTCGAGCTAAAGTAATTATGGCTTAAAAAAGTTAGGCAGGGATCAGTGCGTTTAACTTGACAGTGGGAGTCATACCAACGCCCCAAGCAGGGGATTTTATGAGTGTTTTTCAGCGAGTAAAATTCCCGCTGACTTGGCTTGTTATAAGCCATTTGTATCAACCTTTTGCCCGCAATGAATACAGACAATGGAACCTGAAAACCAATGCCACACTACTTTGTCCCAACTGCCACTTGAAGCAGGATGAGGTGGTTTAAAACCTTGAATAGTTAAACATTTACTGCAATGAGGGCAGCGATTAAAGTACGCCAATATTACGTGACATAATGCAGCAATAAAGAAAGCTCCAAACAAATATACAAGAATTGCAGCTCTTGAGTTTGGATCAGCAAAAATCTTTAAATATGCCAAAGTGCTCAAAAGTGAAATTAGTAGCGCCCAAGTAATAAAAACACTTAAGACATCTAGTTTCCCTAATGTCGATTTATTCACCAAACTTCCTTATGGCTTATAACGCCAAGCTCAATTGCACAGCGGTTGTAGTGAGTGTTGTGCAACAATGAGCGCAGCGAATGCACATAAACGAACGTAGACCGCTGTGTCAATTGGAGCGCCTTGTTATGTGAGCACCTTTAACTTGGCAAGAAGTTCAGTTAATACCTTTACACCCATAGTTTTTTCTACGAGCTCGTTCATTTCACCTTCAAGAAACTCTTGCCATGAAACCGATTTACTACCAGAGCCATGCGCGTAACGACCGTACGCAGATAATACAGTTTCATTATCTAGAATTGAGGCAATGTAGAGCTCTTTATCCGGCTCATCAATTTTCCACTCGTACAGTGGTTTCGGTTTTTCGTATGCCATTTCAAATATTCACATAACAATTTAGTCTACGACATTTGTCGTTTTACAAACCGACAAATGTCTTTATATTACAATGATTTTATCCTAGCTATAAAATAAACAACTGTAAACAGTTAGTTAGATTCGCCTTACCTTTTCTAAATGTAGCAAAACCCCAAAACGGTGGAGAGCAGTAATATCAGACAAATCGTTGTTTAGTTATACCCGTTGATTATTAATTAACAGGTTATATTTTAAATATCTGTGTTTAAACCAATAACGCGTACACTCTATAACCCTTAAACCTGTAACTCGTTATTACTTATAAAATTAGTTAAAAATCACAATCTACTTCTATTGAATCCTCTGTATTTTTAATTCATATTAAATATTCTTATTTCTCACTTATTATGCTGTTATGTCATTTTTAAAATTTAGCCATGCACTTATCCTCACACTTGCTAGTACCCTACCGCTTACAAGCCATGCTGCGCTTGATAAAAATGAGCGTGAAATAGTAAAACAGGTCGATAAAAATATTCCCCAAGCACTTAAAGAAATAGAGCAAGCCGTAAATATTAATAGCGGTTCGCTTAATATTGAAGGTGTAAAAAAAGTAGGCGCGCTGACAAGTGAACAGCTTAAAGTCATTGGTTTTAAAGTAGAATGGCTGGATGGCAGTGCGTTTAACCGCGCAGGTCATGTATTAGCAACCCATGAGAGTAATGACCCCGATGCAATAAAAATACTGATGATCGGCCATCTAGATACGGTATTTGCCAAAAACGATAACTTTACTACCTACAAACAGCTTGATGCCGATACAGCCAGTGGCCCAGGCGTTGTCGATATGAAAGGCGGTAACACGGTAATAATTACTGCACTTAAAAGCTTACAAGCCCTTAATTTACTCGAAAATGTAAGCATAAAAGTGTTACTGACTGGCGATGAAGAAAGCAGCGGTCGCCCGCTTAGCTTATCTAAACAAGCTATTGTTGATGCGGCAATTTGGGCTGACGTAGCGCTTGGCTATGAAAATGGCGATAACAATATAAAAACTGCTATGGCGGCGCGCCGTGGTTATACCGGCTGGACGCTAAACGTAACGGCAAATGCAGCGCATTCGTCACAAATATTTAGCGAAAACGTTGGATATGGCGCTATTTACGAAGCATCACGCATTTTAAATGATTTTAGAGAGCAACTTGCCACGCAACCTAATTTAACGTTTAACCCGGGGCTTATTGTGGGCGGTACCAATGCCGACTACGACAGTGCTAATTCGTCAGCAACTGCATTTGGTAAAAGTAATGTAATAGCACAAACCGTGCATGTAGCAGGTGATTTACGCGCACTTTCGCCAAAGCAGGTAGAAAGCGCTAAAAGGGTTATGCTACAAATTGTGGCTAAAAACTTAGATGGCAGTAGAGCAGAGCTTATTTTTGAAGACGGTTACCCGCCAATGGCATTAACTGATGGCAATAAAAAGCTATTAGAATTATACAGCGACGCAAGCCACGACTTAGGCTTCAACAAAGTAGTAGCCGCCAATCCACGCAATGCAGGTGCGGCTGATATTTCGTTTGCGGCAAATCATGTTGATATGGCACTTGATGGTTTAGGTTTGATGGGCAGCGGCGCGCATACTAAAAACGAAACAGCCGATTTAACCAGCCTTGATAAAAACATTAAAAAAACTGCATTACTCATTTATAGATTAGGAAAACTGTAATAGTAAATGTATTTTAAACATGAGCGTAGGCCAAATAATAACCGTCCTACGCTTGTACTAACTTTTAAGACATTATTTTAAACAATAATTCTCGCACTGTGGCCGGTTCAAACGGTTTATCACAAATAGCATCAACTCCCGCTTGAGCAATATTAGCTAGGTGAGTGTCGTTTGCCTCTGAGCTCACCATTAAAATAGGAATATGTGAGTAGCTATTTGAGCTTCTAACGGCTTCTGTTAGTTCTCGCCCGTCCATTTCTGGCATATTGTAGTCGGTTACAATTAAGTCAAACGATTGGTTGTTTAAGTGCTCAATAGCTTCTTTACCGTTTTCTGCTTCTATTGGTGCAGGTATTCCCATACCCGCAAGTACGCGTATTATGTGTTTACGCGCAAAGCGGCTATCATCTACAACCAGCACTCTTAGTAATGTTACGTCAAAATGATCAAGTTCTACTTCTTCTTCGCTTATAATATCTAAAGTTGCTTTAAGAGCGCGGGTAATGGCTTTTGCGCTAAAAGGCTTAGGCAAAATAGCAAGCACACCTGATTGGCGTAATTGCTCAAGGTATTTTTTATTACGCTCGCTCGATATAAGCATAAAAGGTTGATGCTCGGTGATAAGGTTTGATCTTATTTCTTGCAATAGTGAATCGGCTGTCCCGTCAGATAAATACATAGAGCTTATAACTAGATCAGGGTGATAACTTGCTAATAAGCTAAGCGCTTGTGTTTGTGTAGATGCAGTTTCAACTTGTTTTACACCACTTTCTAAAAGCGATTTTATTATTATTTTTTGCTGAACCTCTGAAGGCTCTACAAGTAAAAGGGACAAGTTTGCTATTGCAGTTAAGTCGCTCATTCAGATCTCTTTAGTATTGTTATAATCAGGATAATAATAACATTTTTGACTCGTTAATATTATATAAAGAGATTTTAATATTTAAGAAAACATTACCAACCCCTTTAAAATATAGCACTTATTAATTAGATTGAATGTAATCTAATGCATTCATTTTTTTATATGTGACGTTAGCGTGCAAAATATGTGCAGGTTCAGGGTCAACCACTTCAACAGGAATGTCGTAATTTCGGGCTATTTCAATTGCCATTTGCGTAATATTGACGCTAAACGAGGTGCCCATAAATACAATTTTATCGGCGTTGAGCATACGCTGTTGTGCTTGTGTTATTCTGTAAAGCTCGGTGTAGTATTCGTCAAATAATAAAACAAAGGGCTTAAATGAATGGTTTAGCTCAGGCGTTTGGTTTTGAATATTAAATAGCTCAAAAAGAGACTCTTGTAGGCGGCTTTCGTCTACACTATCCCACGGGGTGGCAAGTGGCGTGACTGGCTCACCTTGCTCATGAAATAAGGTCATTTGATCAAGCCTGCCGTGTATCGCTATGTAATTTTTGTTACCCGCTTTGCCATCAAGCCCATCTATGTTTTGAGTAATTAGGTTTTTGTCACTTAGCCAATGGTGTACGTCGTTTGGGCCATGGTTGCGATACGTTGCAAAGCGATGGTAATACCATGCTAAAAACTCTTTTGGGGCGTTTTGGTACATTGCGCGCGTTGCCATTTCCATAGGCGTATAATTTTTACTGCCAATGGTCCAATAACCATCCTCCCCTCTAAAGGTGGGAATACCACTGGCTGCGCTGACTCCCGCTCCTGTAATGTAAAGGGTGTTCACTTTTCAACCTCGTAACCGAGCACGTTAGCGCTTACTTGCTGATTATTATCTATGCCGCCAATTCGATATAAAACCCCACTGTGCTCAAGTAAGCCACGATGATCCATGCTCTTTACTTCAACTGGGGATAAAATCTGCCATTCGTTTTTTTTGATACTAAAGCGCCAAACATGGTCACTTGCTGGTGCAGGTTTGCCGTCGTAACCTATTGCGCTGTAGTTATATGGGTTATTAGAGCCTGCCATCATATAAATATTGCCATTATCGCTGGTGGCTGCCATTCGGTAGTGAGCAGTGCCTGTTGGATGTGGCAAGGTACGCCAATCTATTTTTTGTGGATTAGTTGAATCTATTGTGCCTTTTAAGCACTGTGCTAGACCTGCAAACGAGCGACGCGAATCAGGATTAGCTTGTGTTTTAACGCCATCACAAATAACAATGGTGTTATCACTAATAGCAGCGGCTTGGCCAAATACAGGCTCACCTAAAAATGGCGAGGCTTGTTGCCATGTATTATTTTGCGTGTCGTATACTTGTACTAAGTTTACGTTGCCGTCGTTATGCCAACCGCTAATTAGATAAATGTAACGCGCTTTGTAGCTCAGCGCTACGCTATCGTCTACGGGTACTGGCATGCTCGCAAGATGAGTGTAGGTATCTTTTATTACGTCGTACCTATATACGTCGGGGCTTGAAACTTCAGTATGATCCTCTGCTACCGTATAGCCGCCAAACACATAAGCGTACTCGCCTAAGCCGACTGCGGTGCTTGCTAAGCGCCCTTTTAATGGCAAGCTTGAAGGCACACCAGTTTTAGATTGCCACTGTGAATCGCCAACTTTAAGCGTCCACACTTTGTTATGCACTGACGAGTATTGTTTATCGCGCCCCAGCCCCATAAAGCTTAAAAAGTAGGGCTGATTTTTAACAATAACTTTAGCCACTGCATTATTTGCAACAGGCTCTGGTAAAGCGGGAAGGCTTGCTAACGCAAGAGAAAAAAGAAGGCTCATTAGGCAAATAATTTAATAAGAATTAATACGCTCAGATTAAATTATTTTAGCCTTGTGAGCCAGTATTGTTATATCTAAATAATCAAACGCTTTTGATTATTAACCATATTAGTAGGCAATACTAATATGCTGATTTACGTGCGCTGCATTTTGCGCTACATCAACCATTGCTGTTGCGTAATCAGTGACCGAAACTTTGCTTTCGCCTGCATCATTAGTAAAAAATGTATTACTGCCTATACGGTAATTGCCTTCATTATCACCCAGACATAACTTGTGCAGTTTATTTATCAAGGAACTACCTACAAACTGCTGTAAGAGCATTTATAGATTTTTAACGCAGCGCTGGAAAACCGCTATTAAAAATGTGGCGGTAAGTAATGTATTGTAGTTAAGGGCGTTGTGAAGATGAGCTGTCTAAGGTGGTAGTTCAGCATAATTTTTTAAGGTAAATAGGTTACGTTATCTAAGCCTTGCTGTTTATTTTTGTACATAGCTTGATCAGCATATTTTATAAGTTCGTGATCTGTTTGGCCGTGCTCTGGGTAGTTTGCAATGCCAATACTGGGGGAAATATTTAGTAGTACGTCATCTAACTTAAAGACAGCTTTAAACTCAGTGAGGACTTTATTTTTTATTCTGACGGTTTCGTGGCTAGAACTTAAATTATCTAAAATAATTAAAAATTCGTCTCCACCTAAACGCCCTACTGTGTCGTAATGCCTAACCGACGCTGAAAGCCTTTTTGCTATAGCACATAAAAGCTTATCGCCAGTTTCGTGTCCGTGGGTGTCGTTTACTGCTTTAAAGCCATTTATGTCTATAAACAGTAAAGAAAAAAATGTGTTGTTTGTAGTTGCACTAATAATTACTTTTTCTAATCGCTCCATCAATAAAGAGCGATTAGGCAAACCAGTTAACACATCGTGCAGAGCCATGTAATGGAGCTGCTCTTCCATTACTTTTCGCTCAGTTATATCGTGCGCAACTGCAATTCTTACTTGATGTTGCTCTGACCAACGAACAGACCATAATATATGGACTACTTGACCATCTTTTCTCATCCAGCGGTTTTCGAAGCGAGGGTTTACCGTTTCGCCAGACAATAGCGAAGTTACGGCATTATGCGTTTTGTAATGATCACCTTCGTAAACATAGTTAATCATTTTTTTGCCTACAACTTCGTCGGCCGTATAACCAAAAATTTGCTCAAATGCTGCGCTTACAAAAACAAATGTGCCTTGTTTATCTACCACACAAACGGCATCAAGCATTAAATCGAGTACTTCTTCTACATTAATTAATTCATTTTTTATCATACTTTGGTGCCTTCAAAGCAAAACCAAGCAAATTTAAGTATTCTATATAGCTTTAACAAAAGCAAAGATAATTAAACCACAATCGCAGATAACATAGGGCTAGGTATAAATTGTGCCCATATAATTAATATTGCTTTGAGAAGCATGACACGAAAAAGTTAAGATTAAATATTTAATAACCGTAAATACTTTGAAGTTATTCTGAAATAGACTAAATTTTAAGTTGTATATAAATATATAACTATCAGCTATTTACATTTTACTGACTCTTTAATAAATATACTTATAAAGTTCATTTAACTATATTTTTACAGTTCAATTGGGCGAAATTAGACCTTTTAACTACTACAAAATTAGTTACCTTGATTTAATCTCATTTATGCTTTTACACTGTTAATGTATGTTAATACTGTGTGAAATCACATGTATTACAAAAACAAAGACTGTTTTTGATTTTTTGATTGCGCAGGAGACTTTTGGATGAAAATATCACAACGTTTGTTTTGGCCATTACTTTTTGTTTGCCCTCTCTTAACGGCCGAGCCGTTTGAAGATGAAGACCTCGATCTTGATGCTTTAATGGGCATGGATGTACAAGCAACTTCTGCGATGAAAAGAGCACAATCAGCATTTGATACCGCTTCATCTATTTATATATTAAGAAAAGAACAAATTACTAACTCTGGTGCTACATCAGTACCTGAAGCACTGAAAATGGTGCCTGGTTTAATTGTACGTCAGCTCGATAACAATCAATGGGCTATTTCATCAAGAGGTATTGCCTCTCGATTTTCTAGCAAACTATTGGTTATGATTGACGGACAAAGCTTATATACCCCAAAATTTGCTGCAGTTTATTGGGAAACACTCAACGTTCCTTTGTATGACATTGAGCGCATTGAAGTAATACGCGGACAAGGCGGATTACTTTGGGGTAGTAACGCAAATAATGGCGTGATTAATATCATTACTAAAAACAGTATTGATACTCGCGGTGGATACGCAAACGTAACAACTGGTAATCAAATAAATGTTGATGCAAATCTTCGTTACGGTGGTGATATAAGTAACATAGGCAGCTACCGTGTGTATGGTCATGTAAAAGATGCGAATGAATCAAAAAAAGGGATCTTACTCGCACCTAACGATACAACTAAACAAAATTCTTTAGGTTTTCGGGCTGACTTTACCCCTAATGATGAGTGGTCTGCGCTACTTCAGGGGGACGTTACTCACTCAACACTTGGTCAAAACTACCGAGGTGTTATAGATGAAACCAACGAAAACATTTCATTCTCAGATGATTTAAAGCGAACAGACTCACGCATAATGCACGCCTTGAAAACAGAGTGTCGCCCGATGCCAATCAAATGCTACAAATTTCTTGGCTGAAACAAAATGGTTCCCAAGATTATATTAAAGAAGATTTTGAATCGATAGATATTGATTATCAAATGAACTTCATATACCAATCTCTACAGCTAGATTGGGGATTAAACTACCGGTATAACTCTATCTCTTTCGCAGAAAGTGTATTTTTAAATAGCGATAAAAACTTTGATAACCTCAAACAATTTGGTGCACTTGTTCAAGCTCAATATAATGTGGCGCCTGATACACTCGATTTTATTATTGGTACTAAGCTTGATCATAACGATTTAACTGGCTGGGAAAATCAACCGTCAGCAAGGCTTATATACAAGCCAGTAGATAACCACCTTACTTGGGGTGCTATATCGCGAAGTGTACGTACACCAACATTGATTGAATTTAACGACAACTTTAAAGTTAATGGTACAGAAATTAAAGATCTTACCGGTTTAAGCTCTGGCTTTGGACAAATAGACGACTATCGAATTGCAACCTATCTAAATGGTAACGACAAAGTTAAATCAGAAAACTATCTATCTTATGAATTAGGCTACCGTTTTACTGCTAACGATTGGTCATTGGATCTTTCTACTTATTATACCGATGCTAATAACGTAGCGGTTATTGATATGAATACCCATGCTGAACAATTCACTCCTATACTTGAATTATTTCTAGCAGGGAGAATCCCAGAAGTATTTCAAGCACTAACAATGACTCGCATAGATTTAGACTTTGCATCTGTAGCAGACACGACCACTAAAGGCTTCGACCTAGTTGTATCGTGGCAACCAGTTGATAATCTCAATACTGAGTTTGGTTATAGTTACACCGATTATAGCTACGATTTACCTCCTCGAGTAGAGCCCGCAATCGGCTATGACTCTAAAAACAAGCAGTTATTTGCAAAAGCCGATTATTCTTTTTTAAACAACCATAATGTGTTTGCGACATTGCGCGCAATAAACTCAAATGCATATAACACTGATAATTACACAACGTTAGATATTAGTTGGAATTGGCAAGCAACACCTGTGTGGTCTACTGCAATTTCGGGTAAAAACCTCTTTGCAGGTTCACATATTGAGTACAATAATACGCGCGAAACCTATACATTACCAAACTATATTGATGAATGTATTACGTTTACAGTTTCAGCAAGTTTCTAAGTTAATTAGATGATTAAATTAAGAAATTTAATTCACAGTAGCTTAATAACGTTGACACTTTTTAGTGCCAGCGTTGGCGCTGTTGAAAAAGAATACATGCTAAAAGCAGGCTTCTTATATAACTTTGCACGTTTTGGACACTGGGATTATCATTTAGGATCTCTTAATGAATTTATTATTTGTAGCCCTGATAAATACTTTATTGATGCGGCTAACAACGCTTTAAAAAATCGCACTATAAAAAACTTACCTCTATACAATAAATTAATCACTCTGGATGAAGTAACAACCTCGGCGTGTAACATGCTATTTATTACCTCTGATACATTTATCGAATGGCAAAACATAACACCTTTAGAGCTGAAAAACGTTATGCTAATTGGTGAAACAGACACATTTATTGAAAATGGCGGTCATATCAGGTTTTTTCTTTCCAGTGGTAAAATTCGCTTTGAAATTGCTCCGAAGCAGCTTAAAGATGCAGGCATTACTATGAGCTCAAAAGTGCTACGCCTTGCCCGCGTTGTAGATAGGTAGTGCAATGAAAAAACTATTTGCATTAAATACGATGAGCAAAAAATTACTATTTATCTTAATGAGTGTTGCACTTGTATCAACCGCGACAGTAACCATTGTATTTAGTGCTTATGAAATAACCAGCGCTCAAGAGGAACAAATAGAAAGCTTGGGCTCTCTGTCAAAAATGCTTTCACCGAATATAACTACAGCACTTATGTTTGATGATATTGATGCAGTGCAAGAGCTTATAAACCCAATACTTATACGCTCAGATGTTATTAGTATAATGGTAACAAGTGTGACTGGTGAGCAACTTGTTATTGCGCAATCCAAAGATGAAGATATGGAGCAAAGTATTGAAGTGAGTACACCCCTTCAGCTCGATATGCATGATTACGGTATATTAAAAATACGCACTAACAACAGCTACATTCAAGACAGAATTACTTTTTACTTTAAATTTATAATGATTTTGATGGTATTCACCTTTGCCATCAGCCTAATTTTATCTCTTTTATTAAGGCGTCGCTTTTTAAACCCTATTTTATATTTAGCTCAAACAGCAAATAAAATAACCACATCACATGATTATAGCTTACGCGCTAAACAGCTATCACAAGATGAAGTAGGACAATTAACCTCTTGTTTTAATGCGATGTTATACAACATTGAGCAAAGAGAAAATTCATTAGAAAACCAAGTTAGACTGCGTACTAATGAACTTGAAAATGCGAATATTCAGTTGCAACAATATGCCTACCAAGATGGATTAACCGACTTACCGAACAGGCGTTATTTTTACGAAAAACTACAAAGCTTAGTAAGTATTAAGGGAATGAAGTTCGCCCTTATATTCATAGATTTGGATGGCTTTAAAGAAGTAAATGACAGCCTAGGTCACGACTACGGTGATTTACTCTTACACCAAGTAGCAACAAGACTACAAAGTTGTATAACGACTAAAGATACAGTCGCACGTTTGGGTGGTGACGAATTTACATTGATTTTAGAGGGTGTAAATAGCCCGGATGAAGCATCAAAAATTGCCGAAGCTATAAAAAATAGCTTAATGCAGAGTATTAAAATAAAAAAAGAAACAGTGTATGTTACAGCAAGCATAGGTTTAACGTTTTTTCCTGCTGATGGCTTAACAGTAGAAGAGCTCGTTAAACGTGCTGATCAAGCGATGTACTTGTCTAAAAATAAAGGTCGGAATCGCTACGAGTTTTTCTCCTATGCTATTGAAGAAAAAGCCATAGAAAAACGTCGCCTAATAGAAGAAATACGAATAGCAATCACTCATAATCAATTTGAATTATTTTACCAACCTATATTTTCAATTGACGGGAAATCAGTACCAAAAGCTGAAGCCCTAATTCGTTGGAATCACCCTGAACGAGGCCTAATAGGGCCAAATGAGTTTATACCAGTTGCTGAAAAAAACGGATTAATAAACGATATCGGCCAATGGGTAAAATCTCAAGCAATTCAAGATACCGTCCAATTCAATGTTTTAAGTGAAAAGACAATTCAAGTCAGTGTAAATACATCACCTCTTGAAATTGACCGCGCTGGTTGCTGGGTGGATGAATGGATTGTTGCAAGTAAAAAGTACCAACTACCCGCAAACACCATTTTAATTGAAGTCACTGAAAATACTTTAATGGATCCCGACTCGTCAATACAACGACAATTAAAACGCTTAAGCACTATTAATATAGATATTGCGATTGACGACTTTGGTGTTGGTTATTCTTCTTTGGCGTATTTACAGCGCTTAGATATAGATATTTTAAAAATAGATCGCTCATTTATCAACGATATAGAATCAAACGATAATAGTATTGCTCTCGTGAAAGCTATTATCACTATGGCTCACAATCTAGACGTAATGGTGGTTGCTGAAGGAGTTGAGACACAAAAACAGTATGACCTATTAAAGCAGCTTGCTTGTGATTATATTCAAGGCTACATTTTTTCAAAGGCAATTACTAAACAAGAGTTTATGGAAAAGTATATAATACCGATCCGCAATAATACTTAATCATTTTACGGGGCTGAACGTGTCGCTACCTGTGTTAAAAAATTCTCATTTAGAACAACTACATAGCTAGTTTTTTGCCTAGCTATCAACACGTTTTTCCATCCTCAAAATAGCTCACTTAATTAAGCGAATTGGTATAAAACAAAAAGAAGTGATCTGATTTATGTCTATCGTGCTAGATTTTAGCAAGCCAACACAGAACACTTCTTTACTTTTGCCTTAAAAATCCATGTATTTAAAGCTAAATCCCAAGCTATAACCAGCGAGGGACTAGTTGTTTATACTCTTTATATTGTGCAGAAAAACGATGAGCTAAATGAGCCTCCTCAACTAATGTTTGTCTATATATAGCTGTAAAACCAATAACTAAACAGGTCAAACTAAATATACTAGGTAAGGCTAAAAAGAACCCCACCTGTGCAGCTACAACGCCTAAGTACATCGGATTCCTAGAGTATTCATATAATCCTGATGTTTTAAGTTCATGTGGTCCCTTAGGATCAATTCCTGAACGCCAAAGTGCTGCCATATGAAAATGTACAAACATCGTTAAAATAAAGCCTGCGGTCAATAATACATCGCCAAATAATACGCCTGGCCAGCCATTGAGTATTGGGAATAGCCCAAGATAGCTATCTAACTCAGGTACAAACACTCTAATTACACATACAAACCAAATAGCAGCCCTGAAAAATTTAAAAACCATATGGTTCCACCAACTAGTACAAAATTTATCACCGGGATAAATAACGCCTGATGGTGTATTTCGATTTTTATAAATAATTCTAAATGTATAAAATCCGGCAACAAAAGTATAAAAAATAGCTAAGTAAACTCGGGTAAATTCAACTAGCGATGCAGAGTCATCTACAAATGTTTCATAAGGCATTTAAGTTACAGCTCACAATCATTATTGGTAGTAATTTTAAAACAACTAAGCCAATAGATTTAGTTATAAGATCATGAAATCATATTAGTATTCATTGCCCTCATAAACAAGCTAAGTCTGTGGTTAGTTAACGAGTTATAATCAACTAATCAAACTAATTTCCTAAACAACTGCTTACACAAACCGAAAACGTAAATTCGGTAGTTCACAATTTTATTTTTATACCAATTCGCTTAATTAAGTGATCTATTTTTCCGCCCTACTTGATGGTGTTGGTATGAGTGTATATTAATTGCGCACATTTCACTTTTCTGCAGGCGTAAAAAAGCCCGACTATTTCTAGTCGGGCTCTCTACAATTTGAAGCCTGGTAATGTCGTAGTGCCCACAGCGGTGGAGAGTCACATAGCAAATGCTACTTTATTGGCCGACTGAAATACTGAGAAGTTTTGTTGTGATTTTAACGTCGGGAGTC
>NZ_JACJEP010000042.1:0-16221 GCF_014164135.1 Pseudoalteromonas sp. SG45-1 | reverse complement strand
TTTTAAACATACACGCGTTCACGCGACAATATACCGCTGTTTTGGGCAAACGATGGGATATCTGTGGTCGCACCAACAAATCTCAAGGTGCCGTCGTCTTTGTTCGGTAAAAAGGCATCTCGTTGGGATTTATCACAGCGATGAACTTCGTCAACAACAGTAAGGGTGCGTTGGCCACGGCTTTCTAGGTTGTCCCGCGCTTGCGTTACGCTGTCGCGTATATCTTTTACGCCTGCAGTTACCGCCGACATTTGAATAAGTGAGGCATCAGCATGGTTGGCAATTATTTGCGCAAGTGTTGTTTTACCAACACCAGGCGGACCCCATAAAATTAAACTATGGCATCGCCCCGCGACAATGGCTTGATGCAGTGGTTTATCAGCACTTAATAAGTGCTGCTGACCAATGTATTCATCAAGCGTTGTAGGGCGCATACGCGCAGCAAGTGGGCGTACATCGGGCCCAAAATTAAAACCTAAATTACTCACCGTTACTCTGATCGTCTATTTCAACACCTTCAGGAGGCGTAAATTCAAAAGTGCTTTGATCAAGCGGCGTATTAACTTGGGCATTGTTAAACGTAAATGACGATAGCTGCCCTGAGTTGTCGGTAACCACTAGTTTAGCAAGCCCTTGCTCGTTACCCGCAAATGCTATATCAAGTTGTTCTACTTGGCTTTCTACGCCTTTATTTGGCGTTACGCTAAAGCCTGTACTTGTTGCAAGTACGCTGTATTTTTCCCACTGTGCTGGGTCTTTTGATGTCAGTAGCACAAATGGTGTTGAGTCGATTAGGCTGCTGGTTTTCATAATTGTTACTTGCTCAGCAAAGCTGTCGAAGTAATATGTTTTATCACCGTTTGATACAAATAACGTATCGTCTGGATTAGTTTGCTGCCAGCGAATCATCATAGGCTGTTGAAGCGCTATTGTGCCCTCGCCTTGCATAACTGCTTGGCCTTCTTTGTCTGTTACTTGTTGTGCAAACTGCGCTTTAAAGCTTTTTAAAGTGGCAAGTCTGTCTTGTAATGCTTGGCTGTCGTCTGCAAAGCTTGGTGCGGCAAGTACGCTGCCTAACACTAATAATAAGGCGTTAACTTTTTTCATGAATTTGCTCCATTAGGTACTAATACATCGCGAGCACCGTTATGACCTGGTGAACTCACGATACCCGATGTTTCCATTTGTTCTACTAAACGTGCTGCGCGGTTATAGCCAACACGTAATTTACGTTGCACTGACGATACCGATACTTTGCCGGTTTCAATTACAAACGACACAGCTTCGTCGTATAACGGATCAGATTCTTCATCTGCATTTTCGCTAGCTTCACCCGGTAATAAAATATCTTCAGTGGCATCGCCATTGAGTATTTCGTCAATGTAATTTGGTTTAGCACGTGCTTTCCAATCGTTTACTACGGCGTGTACTTCGTGGTCGTCTACAAACGCGCCATGCACACGCTCTGGTACGCTAGTGCCTGGCGGTAAATAAAGCATGTCGCCCATGCCTAGTAAGTTTTCTGCGCCTTGTTGGTCAAGTATTGTCCGTGAATCTATTTTGCTCGATACCTGAAACGCCATACGTGTTGGAATATTAGCTTTAATTAAGCCGGTAATTACATCAACTGACGGGCGCTGCGTAGCAAGCACTAAGTGAATCCCTGCCGCACGTGCTTTTTGAGCAATACGTGCAATAAGTTCTTCTACTTTTTTACCTACAATCATCATCATGTCGGCAAATTCGTCTATTACTACAACAATACTTGGTAATTTACCTAGCTCGTCGGGGCCTTCTTTCATGCCATCGGTGTCTTTAAATAATGGATCAAGAATTGGGTAACCCGCTTCATTGGCTTCAAGCACTTTTTGGTTGTAACCTTTTAAGTTACGCACACCCAATGCTGACATTAATTTATAACGACGTTCCATTTCGCCTACACACCAACGCAGTGCGTTAGCAGCTTCTTTCATATCGGTAACTACTTCACACAATAAATGCGGAATGCCTTCGTATACTGAAAGCTCAAGCATTTTAGGGTCAATCATGATCATACGTACATCGTCAGGACCCGATTTGTAAAGCAAGCTTACTATCATGACATTAACGCCCACTGATTTACCTGAACCAGTTGTACCGGCTACCAATAAATGTGGCATTTTACCTAAGTCAGCACATACGGGCTGACCAGCAATGTCTTTACCAAGCACCATGGTAAGAGGCGACGGATTTTGCTCAAATTTAGGGGCGTTTATTACTTCTGATAAACGAACTATTTCACGGTGTTTATTTGGAAGCTCAATACCAACATAGGTTTTACCTGGGATAACTTCTACAACACGTACACTAATTGCCGAAAGCGAACGGGCTAAATCTTTAGCTAAGCCTGTAATTTTAGACACTTTAATACCTGGCGCTAAATCTAGCTCAAAACGCGTAACAACGGGGCCTGGGTATACCGCTACTACGGTTGCTTGTACGTTAAAGTCGAGAAGTTTTGTCTCTACTAGGCGCGATACGCTATCAAGCTCTTCTTGCGAAATTGGGTTTTTAGCTTTATCCGGTCTGTCGAGTAAATCGAGCGATGGTAATGGCCCTGGTGGTGGCTCTTGCGTTAATAATTGCTCAAACTTTTCTTTTGCCGTTGGTGGTGGTTGATATTGCGCTTTTGGTTTAGGCATTGGTCTTGCTGGCGATACCACCGTTGTAACTGGTTTTTCAGGCTCCACAACTGGGCTTTGATCAAGCGCATTTAATGCAGCAGCCGTGTCCATTGGTTCGTCATCTATTGCGCTAAAGCCAATTTCTTGATCGAGTATATCGTCAAGTTCATCAAACGGCATAAAGTCATCACTGATTTGTGGTTCACTAAATGGTGTTTGAGGCTTATCTATTGCTTTTTGTTTATCTGCTTTTTTAGCTGATGTAGGCAGCTCTATCTGCTCTTTTATATCGTCTTCAAAATGGGCGTCTGCTTCATCGTTATTATTTACTTTACCTGCAGTATGTTCTCGGTGCATCCAGCCTTTTGCATACGATACAACATAGCGATAAAGCCTAACCATTAAATCGCCAAGGTAATCTACAAAATCAACCCACGATACTCCCGTCAATAAGGTAAGCCCTGCAAAAAAGAAACACAGCAATAATATAGATGTACCGGTAAAGTTAAACGCAGGCATCATGGCTGATGCAATAACATCGCCCACTACCCCACCCGATGAAAAGTTATAAATATCGTCGAAATTAATACTACTAATAGCGGTAGCTGAGGTAATAAATAAGGCAAAACCAATAACACGCAGCGCTAAGGTAGTGTAATCAAGCTGTAAAATGCGGTGAGGTTGTTTAAATAGCAAGTAGCCAAATAGCTGAATGGCCGCTGGCACTAAGTAAGCCAACCAACCAAAGGTGAGTAATAAAATGTCGGCTATCCATGCACCGGCTGCTCCTGTGATGTTGCTTACTTCGCTAAAACTAGTTTGCGACCATGCAGCATCTGCTGGATCAAAGCTGATCAAGGCACATAAAATAAATATTGCCGTAAAGGTGCTGATAATCAGCCCTGTTTCTAATAGTCTTTGCACACCGTTTAGGCGCATAGTTCCCTATTCCTCTTTATTATTCTATTTTTATTCACACTTACTTAGCAGTGAAATACCTTAGCAGGAAATGCAATTTGTTGCACTTTATCTTAACCTTGATGGCCTGATTATGAACAAGTTTTTATAATTTGAGCTTATATAAGCAAATGACGCAGTTAATATAAATAACCTCAAGTAATATAAGGACGAATAATTACGCCTTCTTCACCTTTTACTTCTTCCATTACTACATAAGTTCGGCTTTCACTTACGTTTGGCAGTTTCAATAGTATGTCGCCTAATACGCCACGGTATTCTGACATATCATTTACGCGCGTTTTAAGTAAAAAATCAAAATTACCCGATACTAAATGACATTCAATAATTTCTTCGTGCTTTTTAACCGCAGCACTAAACTCATCAAATACGTCGGGAGATGTTTTAGTAATCGTTACTTCTACATACACCGATAAACCTTGCCCAAGCTTAGCGGGATCGACCACCGCTTTATAGCCAAGTATATAACCTTCTCGTTCTAGCTTTTTTACTCGCTCCAAGCAGGGCGTGGCGCTTAGGCCAACTCGTCTGGCCAGTTCTACGTTCGACAAGCGTCCATCGTGTTGTAATTCCATTAAAATTTTACGGTCAATTCTATCTAATAATTGATGCATAGTGCCAACTAGTTTTTTATGCTGTTTATTTTTATTATCTAGATGATAACACTAGATTTGAGTTTAAAAAAGGTGAGACATACGGGCTTATGATGAATATAATAGTGGAAAATGTTAATCCGTTCTTAATAAGGCAAATGATATGATTATTGGTGTTCCTAAAGAAATTAAAAACCATGAATACCGTGTAGGTATGGTTCCTGCAAGTGTTCGTGAATTAGTAAACCACGGTCACCAAGTGATTGTAGAAACTGATGCAGGCATGGGCATTGGTTTTACTAACGAAGATTACACGCTAGCGGGTGCTGAAATTTTAGCAACTGCTGCTGACGTTTTCGCTAAAGCAGACATGATTGTAAAAGTAAAAGAGCCACAAGCTGTTGAACGTGCAATGCTACGTGAAGACCAAATTCTTTTCACTTACTTACACCTTGCACCTGATCTTCCACAAACTGAAGACCTTGTAAAAAGCAAAGCTATTTGTATTGCATACGAAACTGTAACTGACTCTCGCGGTGGTTTACCGCTTCTTGCTCCTATGAGCGAAGTTGCTGGTCGTATGTCTATTCAAGCTGGTGCACAAGCGCTTGAAAAATCTAACCACGGTCGTGGCATGCTACTAGGCGGCGTACCAGGCGTTGAAGCTGCTAAAGTTGTTGTTATTGGCGGCGGCATGGTTGGTCGTAGCGCAGCTCAAATGGCTGTTGGCCTTGGTGCTGAAGTTGTAGTGCTTGATCGTAACATCGACGTATTACGTGCACTAGATGCGCAATTTGGTAATAAAGTAAAAGCTATTTACTCAACTGCTGATGCACTAGAAAAACACGTACTAGAAGCTGATTTAGTAATCGGTGGTGTACTGATCCCTGGTGCAGCTGCACCTAAACTAGTAACTGCTGAGCACATTAAAGCAATGAAACCTGGTTCTGCAATTGTTGACGTTGCAATCGACCAAGGTGGCTGTATTGCTACTTCTAAAGCAACGACGCATGCTGATCCAACTTTCATCGTTGATGAAGTTGTTCACTACTGTGTTGCTAACATGCCAGGTGCTGTTCCACGCACATCTACGTTTGCACTTAACAATGCAACATTGCCTTTCATCATTAACCTTGCAAACAAAGGTTATAAAAAGGCGCTACTAGATGACGCTCACTTCTTAAAAGGCTTAAACGTAATTAAAGGCCAAGTAACTTACAAAGAAGTAGCTGAAGCGTTCAACATGGAATATGTTGACCCACGCACAGCAGTAGAAAACGCATAATTTAGCGTTTCGTAGTTAGGTTGGTATTAAATAATATAGTAACCTAACTACAACCCATAAAAAAAGCAGCTAATTAGCTGCTTTTTTTTATATTTAAATTTCAGATTTATATAAACTTATTTAGATAAAACGCTTAATTATAAAATCTACTTTTACGCGCTTAGCTTGGCCTAGTAGTTTTTTAACTGGCTGCGGGTAATCATCCATTGTTTCTAAATCATCTGGGCCTGTTAAACGGCGGCAGTGTTGTAAAATTTCCTGCTTTTCGTTATCAATAGCATCCATAATTGTTTGCTCTGGATCTTCTATTAAAATACCGTTTTCGATATCAAGACCCCATGCACGCGGATTTAAGTTATGCCCACTCAGTAAATGTTTTGTTCTATCTGAACAAATACCTTTTAAATGAAACGAATTACTTTCATCTTTCCACAGATACACATTTAAATTACCGTTATCGATGTGGCGTTTTTGCGTTTTTACAAACTTATGCAAAATAGTTTCGTATAAATAAGGTAATGCCCCTATTTTACTAAACGGCTCGCTTGGCGGTAAATAAAAGTCATTTGCTGTTTTATCCCCTACCACAATAGTCACTTGCTTGCCTTGCTTTAATAATCGGCGCAGTGATCGCATAAGTGGCGCCGGAAAATTAAAGTATGGCGTATACAACACAAGCTCTTGCTCTGTGGTATCAAATAACGCTTTTATTAAACGATTTAACTCGTTATTACGACGACCAAGCCCTAAAAACAAACGAATACCTAATGCTTGCGTATTTAGTTGCTTTGCTGCGTTATAACTTGCGACTTTTAAATCACGCATTAATTGCTTTTGATCAAGTTTGAAGTCGTGTAAACGCTTAAGCGGTCGTGTGTCTATGCGTGGCACAGCATCGGAGCTAATTAGCTTTGTCTCTATAAAATCAACCACTGAGTCACACAGCTCGCTCTGCGTTATTAAAAAGTAACGATCGAGTCTGTAACGCTCGTTATACTGCAAATACACATTGTTTAAGCTTGCGCCACTGTAAAGTAAGGTATCGTCAATGACAAAACCCTTTAAATGTAATACGCCAAATAATTCTTTAGCTTTTACAGGTACGCCATAAACTTGTACGTTCGATTTAAACTTTTCTAAATCGTCACAGTATAAACTTGCGTTACCATCAGACTTCTCTGCACCAATTAAACCACGTTGCGCACGATGAAAATCCACCAGCACTTTTACATCAAGCGCAGGGTTCTCTAATGATACTCGATGCAAGGCTTCTAAAATCTCGCGGCCTGCTTCGTCATCCTGTAAATAAAGCGCTGTGATATAAATTCGTTTTTTTGCATTAGCTATCAAACGTAGCAATTGCGTTCGGTAATCTTGCGCATTGGTTAAGACGTTAACGTCTTTTGAAGTCAACCCGAATGCGGGTTTTTCCTGCCAAAATAACATAGTTGCCTATTCGCTTAGGTCACATAATCTATCAGTGACAAATAAAATTAGGTAAAACATAACAAAAAAAATCAAAGGGGTCATGAATTAACGCTGTTTTGTTGCCTGTTAGTCTATTTATTGAGCTACTTAGGTGTTTTAACTGTAAAAGTACTGAGCTCTAGTACACAATACTGCACAGCTTTTCGATTTGCGAAAAAAAATAATCGCGGATTTTGTTTACATCCGCCTTGATTTTCTTAGAATCGAGCGCATTAAAGACCGTATTAAACGTTTAGGAAAAAATAATGACTGAAGCAAAACATTGCAAGCTACTAATTTTAGGCTCTGGCCCAGCTGGTTATACTGCCGCAGTATATGCAGCACGTGCAAATTTAAACCCTGTTTTAATTACAGGCATTCAACAAGGTGGTCAATTAACAACCACGACTGAAGTTGAAAACTGGCCTGGTGATGCACACGGCTTAACGGGCCCTGCATTAATGGATCGTATGAAAGAGCACGCTGAGCGCTTTGAAACTGAAATCATATTCGATCACATCAATAAAGTAGATGTATCTAAGCGCCCTTTCACACTAACTGGCGACCAAGGTACTTACACATGTGATGCGTTAATCATTGCAACAGGTGCTTCTGCTAAATACTTAGGCTTAGAGTCTGAAACTAATTTCCAAGGCCGTGGCGTTTCAGCGTGTGCTACATGTGATGGCTTTTTCTATAAAGGTCAGAAAGTAGCGGTTGTTGGTGGTGGTAATACAGCGGTTGAAGAAGCGCTATACTTATCTAACATTGCTGACGAAGTACATGTTATTCACCGCCGTGATAGTTTCCGTAGTGAAAAAATACTTGCAGACCGCCTTGCTGAAAAAGCAGCTAACGGTAACGTTGTTTTACATTACAACCGCACGCTTGACGAAGTATTAGGCGACCAAATGGGCGTAACTGGCATTCGTATTAAAGATGCACACTCTGATGCAACACAAGAGCTAGATTTAGCCGGTGTATTTATTGCTATTGGTCATAAGCCAAATACAGATATGTTTGTTGGTCAACTAGAAATGAAAGATGGCTACTTAGTTGTAGAGTCTGGATTGAATGGTAACGCAACTCAAACAAGTGTAGAGGGCGTTTTTGCTGCAGGTGATGTGTCTGACCACATTTACCGTCAAGCAATCACATCAGCGGGTACAGGCTGTATGGCTGCCCTTGATGCAGAGCGTTTCTTAGATAATTTATAAGCAATTAAATAAATTATAATAGGGCTGATTATTCAGCCCTTTTTTTATGTCTAAAATATAGTTACACTTTTACGATCAATTATAAAATAAGTACTGTATGAGAAATCAGCTATACCAATTAAGTGAAACCGATATAGCATTCCCCAATCCGGAATACGCATTAGAATCCCCTGATGGCTTGTTAGCAATTGGCGGGGATTTAAGTTTACCTCGCCTAAGTAATGCATACAAAAGCGGAATATTCCCTTGGTTTAGCGAAGATGAGCCTATTATGTGGTGGTCACCGAGCGAACGCGGGATTTTTGAACTGGATGATTTTCATATAAGTAAGAGCCTGCGTAAACATTTAAAAAAGCACCCTGTAAAAGTAACCATTAATAATGCCTTTGAGGAGGTAATAGAAGCTTGTCGCGATCAACGCCTTGATACCGATGGCACTTGGATCACCTCTGACATGCTCAACGCTTACGTTAATGCACATAATGCTGGCATTGCCCATAGCTTAGAAGTGTGGAGCAACGGAGAGCTTGCAGGTGGCTTATACGGTATTATGCAAAATGGTGTTTTTTGTGGTGAATCAATGTTTCATCATCAAACCAATTGCTCAAAGCTTGCTATGTGGGCACTGGTAAATTGGCTTAAACGTCATAATGCGCATTTTATTGATTGCCAGTTAGAAAACCCTTATTTAATGACCTTAGGTGCACAAGTAATCCCCCGCTCAACATTTTTGACTAAACTAAAAGCTGCACATAACTATATTATTAATCCTATTATGTGGGAGCCACAAGAACTTGACGCAATCTATGAATGAGCAACTTCCTGCACGTGTTGGTTTAACCCAAGAATTTGACTGTAGTTATTTACCCAACAGACAAGAGCAACTATTAGTTATTCTTGATCCTAGTTGCTACAGCACAGACAAATTTGAGTCATTATTAGGCTTAGGGTTTCGTCGCAGTGGTAACCAAATATATCGTCCACACTGCCCAATATGCAGTGCATGTAATTCTGTACGTGTATTAGCACAAGACTTTATCCCTTCAAAATCGCAAAAACGTAAACTAAACAAAGCAAAAAACCAGTTTGAAGTGAAATACTCGACGCAAGAACGCCCTGAGTATTATCCGCTCTATAGTAAATACATAACGATGCGCCATCAGGATGGAAGTATGTATCCTCCTGAAAAAGAACAGTTTCAAAGCTTTTTACTTTGCAGTTGGCTCAAAATCACATTTATTGAACTATGGCACCAAGATACTTTAGCCGCAGTTGCCGTAACTGATTGTATGAACAACTCTATTTCTGCAATTTATACTTTTTTTGACCCCGACTTTGAACACTATAGTTTAGGCTCTGTGATGATATTAGAGCAGCTTAAATTTGCAAAAGAGCAAAATAAGCAATACGTGTACTTAGGCTATCAAATTGACGAATGCGATAAAATGAAGTACAAAACTCAGTTTTTACCAGCTCAAAAACAGCTCAATGATGAGTGGGTGGCTATTTAATTTGCAAATATAGCCCCTGCGCCTTTACTTATTGGAGTATTTTGGGCAAAATCTGCAGCGTTTAACTATTAAAGAGGTGTTACGCTAAACATGGCGAAAGAAGACGTAATCGAAATGCAAGGGACAGTCCTTGATACTTTACCAAATACAATGTTCCGAGTTGAGCTAGAAAATGGTCACGTAGTTGTGGCTCACATTTCAGGCAAAATGCGCAAAAACTATATCCGTATTTTAACCGGCGATAAAGTAACGGTAGAAATGACTCCTTACGATTTATCAAAGGGTCGTATCGTATTCCGTGCTCGCTAAGTAAGTGCGTAAACGAGATTTAGTTTTTGGCTAGTGTTTTACTAGCTTTAAGCGTTTATTAAATGTAATTGATAGACATTGACTAGCAATTACATTTAATAAACAAAAAACCCAGTTTTTACTGGGTTTTTTGTTGCCTATAAAAATGGCAAAAAAATGGCCCGCTATTATTTAGCGGGCCATTTTTATTTAACTTAGTTGTGCAATTAACGTTTTACGCTGGCGTTAAATTGCTCTCGTAATCAAAGCGAATCTTCTTGTCTTTAACCGATACTTTAACTGTACCGCCATCAACAAGTTCACCAAACAGTATTTCATTAGCTAATTGCTTTTTAAGCTCTTCTTGAATAACACGTGCCATTGGTCGTGCACCCATAGCCTTGTCATAACCTTTATCTGCGAGCCATTCACGCGCTTTAGGCGTAAGCTCAAGATTAACCGATTTTTTATCAAGCTGAGCTTGCAGTTCCACAATAAATTTATCAACCACCAGTAAAATAACTTCACGTTCAAGGTGATTAAACCAAATAATGTTATCTAAACGGTTTCTAAATTCTGGCGAAAATACTTTATTAATTTCGCCCATTGCATCGTGCGTGTGATCTTGCTCTGTAAAACCAATCGACTTACGCGTAGTTTCTTGTACGCCCGCATTGGTAGTCATTACAACCACTACATTTCTAAAATCAGCTTTACGACCGTTATTATCGGTTAACGTACCGTGATCCATAACTTGTAGTAAAATATTGTAAATATCTGGATGCGCTTTTTCAATCTCATCTAAAAGTACAACCGCATGTGGGTTTTTAATAACCGCCTCGGTTAATAACCCGCCTTGCTCAAAACCAACATATCCTGGTGGAGCACCAATTAGTCGGCTGATTGCGTGGCGCTCTACATACTCAGACATATCAAAACGAATAAACTCAACACCCATACATTTAGCAAGTTGCTTAGTTACTTCTGTTTTACCAACACCTGTTGGGCCTGCAAACAAGAACGAACCCACTGGTTTTTCTTCGCTTGATAAACCTGAGCGAGATAAACGAATAGCCGATGTAAGCGCATCAATAGATTGATCTTGTCCAAACACCAGCATTTTAAGGTTACGGTCTAGATTTTTAAGCGTCTCTTTATCTGTTGAAGACACATTTTGTGGTGGAATACGTGCCATCTTCGATATTATTAGCTCTATATCAGCCACACCAATGGTTTTTTTACGTTTAGAACTAGGCTGTAAACGTTGGTTAGCGCCCGCTTCATCAATTACATCAATTGCTTTATCTGGCAAGTGGCGCTCATTAATGTATTTAGCACTAAGTTCAGCAGCTGCTTTTAATGCTTTTTGAGTGTAGCGAATACCATGGTGCTCTTCGTAACGCTCTTTTAATCCATTTAAAATTTTAGTGGTATCAGCAACACTTGGTTCAAGTACATCAATTTTTTGAAAACGGCGTACTAATGCACGGTCTTTCTCAAAAATATTTTTATACTCATTGTAAGTGGTTGAACCCATACAGCGTAACTTACCACTTGAAAGAAGTGGTTTAAGTAAGTTTGAAGCGTCCATAACGCCACCAGACGCTGCGCCAGCACCTATTATGGTATGTATTTCATCAATAAATAAAATAGACCCAGGTTGTGCCTGGAGCTCTTTTAATAAGCTTTTAAAGCGTTTTTCAAAATCGCCACGGTATTTAGTACCTGCAAGCAATGCCCCCATATCTAGTGAGTACACAACTGCATCTGCAATTACTTCTGGTACTTGCTCGTTCACAATACGGTACGCTAAACCTTCAGCAATGGCTGTTTTACCAACGCCCGCTTCACCAACAAGTAATGGGTTATTCTTTTTACGACGACACAATACTTGTACCGTGCGCTCTACTTCGCTGTCGCGCCCAATCAATGGGTCAATATTACCTTCACGAGCCTGAGCGTTTAAGTTAGTTGTAAAGCTGTCTAGCTTACTTGCTTCTTCGTTTTGAACTTCTTGCACTTCTTCATGTATATCATCGCTGTCGTCGCCTAGTTCATCATCAGCTTTTGAAATGCCGTGCGAAATAAAGTTAACAATATCTAAGCGCGATACATCATGCTTTTTAAGTAAATAAACAGCTTGGCTCTCTTGCTCTGAAAAAATAGCAACCAGTACATTGACACCCGTCACTTCGTTTTTTCCTGACGATTGCACATGAAACACAGCACGTTGTAATACACGCTGAAAACCAAGCGTTGGCTGAGTTTCACGCTCTTCTTCTAAATCTGGGATGACAGGTGTTGTTTCGTCAATAAATTCTAATAATTCGGTTTTTAAGCCTGAAAGATTAACACCACACGCGTTTAAGGCTTCTCCTGCAGAAGGATTATCTAATAGCGCAAGTAAAAGGTGCTCTACGGTCATAAACTCATGACGGCGAGTGCGCGCTTCACGAAACGCGGCATTTAAAGTGAGTTCTAAGTCTTTGTTTAGCATTGGCAACCCCTTACTGAGATAATAATTTATACCACAACAATCGGATGTTTGATCACCCTAATTGGTATTTATACCAATTGTATTAAATTGGTATTATTCCTGCTCACAACTACAAAGCAGTGGATGCTCGTTATCCCGTGAGTAACGGTTAACTTGTTCAACTTTGGTGTGGGCAACATCGGCGCTGTAAACACCGCAAATACCCTTACCTTTTTCATGAACCTGAAGCATCACATCGGTTGCTCTATCGCTATCCATATTAAAAAACGTCGTTAAAACTTCAATTACGAAGTCCATCGGCGTGTAGTCGTCGTTATTTAAAACAACTTTATATTTTCGCGGCGGCTGTAGCTTTTGCTTTTCACTGTCGCGAACTGTGTCGATAACACCTGAATCTTTCATACCACTCATAATTAAATATAGTCTTGTCTTTGTAACTCAAGCAAACTTGAATAAAAAATAAATAAAATGTTAAAAAATAACTCAAAACACTTGACTGGTTGGCTAAATAAACTACAGTCAAACATAGATTGATTAAACCTTAGTCAGTCTAGCAAATTATACGGTTTAGAATAACTAAATTAGTCAACTTATTGAAGGATGTAGAAGTATGGCTTGTGGTAAAGTTAAATGGTTCAACAACGCCAAAGGTTTTGGTTTCATCGTAGAAGACGGCTGCGAGAATGATATCTTCGCTCATTACTCAACGATTGTAATGGACGGCTATAAAACGCTTAAAGCTGGTCAAGATGTAACATTCGAATTAGAACAAGGGCCTAAAGGCCTACACGCTAAAAATATTGCCCCAGATGGTGACATTATTGAGTGACGATTGTTTTGTTCGACTAAAGCGAGCGACCTTTTAAGATCCTCGCTTAATTCCTTAAGCATACTAACTTATCTCTTCTTCTCTTATTTATTGCCTCTTTTCATTCAAATTCAACCCTTTTCCTTGAATTTATTTTATATACCCCAATGTTCTAAGAGTTGATTGTTTAACTGCTTATTGGGCATGCTCAAACTCTAGCCCTTTTTATTTAAGCTTGTTACACTCTTGGTGCTAAAAATTGCGCATAACACCTTATCGCCTCTTTTATATGTACTAGGCTAAAGGCTGATTTATTTTTGTTAATTTTTTAGCTATAAATACGATTCCAGTTCGTCAGGTGTGACTATTCTGCTTTTATAAAAGAGCAACGCTGAGTACCAACACCTAACAAACTACTCATTACGAGCGTACGTGTTTATTAACTTGTTTAATAATATGTACTCACTCATAAGTAATGATTTTCTTTGCATTGTTGAATAAGACCTTATCGGTCGACTATCTAGGAATGATGATGACATCAAAAATTATCTATACAAAAACGGACGAAGCTCCGGCACTAGCAACTTATTCGTTGCTACCGATCATCCAAGCATATACAAATGCGGCCGGTGTTGAAGTTGAAACTCGCGACATATCATTAGCAGGTCGTGTAATTGCTAGCTTCCCTGATTATTTAACAAAAGAACAACGCATTGGTGATGCACTTGCTGAACTTGGCGAGCTTGCTAAAACACCAGAAGCAAACATCATCAAATTACCAAACATCAGTGCATCTGTACCACAGCTTCGCGCTGTAATTAAAGAGCTTCAAGCAAAAGGTTACGCTCTTCCAGAATACCCTGTGGAACCTAAAAATGATGAAGAAAAAGCAATTCAAGCGGCTTACGACAAAATTAAAGGCAGTGCAGTAAACCCTGTACTACGTGAAGGTAACTCAGATCGTCGCGCGCCAGGCTCTGTAAAAGAATATGCACGTAACAACCCACATTCAATGGGTGCGTGGAGCAAAGATTCTCAGTCTTACGTTGCAAGTATGAGCGAAGGCGATTTCTTCGGTTCAGAAAAATCAGTAACTGTTGATACAGCCACTGATGTGCGTATTGAACATGTTGCAACTAACGGTGATGTTACTGTTCTTAAACAAAGCACACCTCTTTTAGCTGGCGAAGTTATTGATGCATCAAGCATTAGCGCTTCTAAGCTTCAAGCTTTCTTAGCTGCAGAAATTGACGCTGCTAAAGAGAAAGGTGTTTTGTTCTCGCTTCACATGAAAGCGACAATGATGAAAGTATCTGATCCAATCATCTTCGGTCACGCTGTTAAAGTATTCTACAAAGATGTATTTGCTAAACACGGTGAGCTTTTTGAAGAGCTAGGTGTTGATGTAAATAATGGTTTAGGCGACGTATATTCTAAAATCCAAACATTAGACGATGCTAAGCGCGAAGAAATTGAAGCAGATATTCAAGCTGTTTACGCTAACCGCCCTGCTATTGCTATGGTTGATTCTGACCGTGGTATTACAAACTTACACGTACCAAGTGACGTGATCATCGATGCATCTATGCCTGCAGCAATCCGTTCAAGCGGTCAAATGTGGAATAACGATGGTAAATTACAAGACACTAGCTTTGTAATTCCTGATCGCTGTTACTCAAGTGTTTACCAAGCAACTATCGATTTTTGTAAAGAAAATGGTGCGTTTGATCCAACAACAATGGGTAGCGTTCCAAACGTTGGCCTTATGGCTCAAAAAGCTGAAGAATACGGTTCACACGACAAAACATTTGAAGCAAAAGCGGACGGTTCTATCCGTGTTGTTGATGCAAATGGTAATACATTACTTGAGCACAGTGTTGAGCAAGGCGATATCTGGCGTATGTGTCAGGTTAAAGACGCACCAATTCAAGATTGGGTTAAGCTTGCAGTAAATCGTGCACGCGCAACAGGCGTTCCAGCTATTTTCTGGTTAGACGAAAACCGTGCACATGATGCGCAGCTAATCAAAAAAGTAAATAAATACCTACCAGATCACGATACAGCTGGCCTAGATATTCAAATTTTAGCACCGCTTGAAGCAACATTGTTCTCATTAGCGCGCATTAAAGAAGGTAAAGACACGATTTCTGTAACAGGTAACGTACTACGTGATTACCTTACAGATTTATTCCCAATTTTAGAATTGGGTACAAGTGCTAAAATGCTTTCAATTGTTCCACTTATGAACGGTGGTGGCTTATTTGAAACTGGCGCGGGTGGTTCTGCACCTAAGCATGTTCAACAATTCGAAAAAGAAAACCACTTACGTTGGGATTCTTTAGGTGAATTTTTAGCACTTGCTGCATCACTTGAGCACTTAAGCGTAACTGCTGGTAACAACAAGGCACAAGTACTTGCTGATACCCTAGATAAAGCAACAGGTACGTTCCTTGCTGAAAACAAATCGCCGTCACGTAAAGTGAAAGAAATTGATAACCGTGGTTCTCATTTCTTCCTATCTTTATTCTGGGCACAAGAACTTGCTAAGCAAAATGATGACAGTGAACTTAAAGCACAGTTTACTCAAATCGCTAGTGACCTTGAGTCTAATAAAGAGCAAATCGTAAGTGAACTTAACGATGCGCAAGGCCCTGCAGTTGATTTAGGCGGTTACTTCCAGCCTAACGATGATGCAGCCTTTAAAGCAATGCGTCCAAGCACTACATTTAACGATATTCTTGCTAAATTAGTATAAATATCGGTTTAAATTTAAAAGCCGCTTACTTGTAAAAGTAAGCGGCTTTTTTATTTCTAAACTTTACAAAAAAAGGCCGCTATTTATAAAATAGCGGCCTTTGAATAATTAAATTTATTTATTTAATTATTTAATTATTTAATTATTTAATTATTTAAT
>NZ_JACJEP010000041.1:0-18276 GCF_014164135.1 Pseudoalteromonas sp. SG45-1 | reverse complement strand
TTGGCCACAGTTTTAGAATCTTGATATCTAACCTCAGATTCATTTGGCGCTAAACCGGCATTATAATGATGCGGCCTAACGTTGTTGTAATATCCGTTGATATAATCACTAACGCTATATTTAGCTGTATTAGTTCAGACAAGATCTGACACATCAACTTGCAAAAGTGAGAGTTACCCGTTTTGATAAAAGGTGTCGAATCTTTAAATCAAAACATATAAGAGGTAACTCTCATGGTACATACTAACAAACCAATTATTAAACACAAAGCGGGTTTACTTAATCTTGCAGAAGAACTTGGCAACGTATCAAGAGCCTGCAAAGTGATGGGAGTATCCCGTGATACATTTTATCGTTATCAAGAATTAATCGAAGACGGTGGACTTGATGCGTTAATTGATAAAAGTCGTAGGGCGCCAAACTTAAAAAATAGAGTTGATGAAGCAACTGAACAAGCCGTTATTAAATACGCTGTCGATTATCCAGCTCACGGCCAACACCGAACGAGTAATGAACTCAGAAAACAAGGCGTATTCGTTTCTTCTGGCAGCGGTGTTCGTTCAATATGGCTACGTCATGACCTAGAGAACTTTAAAAAGCGTCTCAAGGCGCTAGAAAATAAAGTGGCTAACGAAGGTATTATTCTCACCGACGCTCAAGTAGCTGCGCTTGAAAAGAAAAAACATGATGACGAAGCGTGTGGTGAAATTGAAACGGCTCACCCAGGTTATCTAGGCTCTCAAGATACATTTTACGTCGGTAATCTCAAAGGCGTTGGGCGTATCTACCAATAAACCTTCGTTGATACATACAGCAAAGTAGCGTTCGCTAAGCTCTACACCACGAAAACGCCAATTACTGCGGCTGACTACTCAACGACAAAGTACTGCCGTACTTCGAACAGTACGAGCTTCCTATGCTACGTATTCTAACCGATAGAGGCACTGAATATTGTGGCAAAGTCGAACATCATGATTACCAGTTATATCTGGCTATTAATGATATCGATCATACAAAAACCAAAGCTATGTCACCGCAAACAAATGGTATCTGCGAACGCTTCCATAAAACGATACTCAATGAATTCTATCAAGTTACATTCCGTAAAAAGCTATATAGCTCATTAGAGGAATTGCAAAAGGATCTGGACGAATGGATGATTTATTACAATAATGACCGAACTCATCAAGGAAAAATATGCTGTGGCAGAACGCCATTAGAAACTTTATTAGATGGAAAATTGATTTGGGCTGAGAAAAATTTAGCTCAAATCTAGACTGACAGTCACCGATTAAAAAACGGGTAACTGTCAGATCAAGTCTGAGCTAGTACACCTGATTTGGTAGTTTTAAGTGTTTCAAACAGCTTTACTCAGTGGACTTTTTGTCCCCTTATAACACCATATACATATGTTATATGGTGTTTTATGTAGATAGCTTCTGATCTTTCCCAAAATAAACACAGCGACTTTGAGTCAACACATATACAACTGTCAGATTCGATTGAGTTCTATTATTCGAATCTGACAGATCAAGTTAAGATTTATTCAAGAAAATTGATTGCACTAAGCACGAAGGTAGCGTTACCGAGCACGACATACAAATAATAGAATAGAGTTATGACTTTTCTAGCTTCTTTTCAAAGTCGCTTTTAACTATTTCAAGTGCTTTAAGTACTTCTTCTGGAGCAACATCGTGTTGCTCTAGTATTATAATTAAATCTACTGCAAGTTTCATATGTGTAGGGGCTTGATCAAGTGGACTTGTCATTTAACTCTTTCTTTTTTGATATTTGGCTAATGGCGACATTTATTGCTGTTTGTACACGTTGTTCCATATGTATGCGTTCTGATTGCGGTAAATAAAACGCCATATCTACATCGTAGCGAATATATCGTGGCGGGAGCTGATTTAGTACCGTACAACAAAAGTCAGCCATTACATCTTCATCATATTTTTCATCAAGTTTAAGTTTGATAACTTCCTCGACTACAATCTTTTCGTAATAGTTGTGTATGTCTTCGTGTAATCGCATATTCCCACCGCTTTAAAATAATCCGTTTAACTGAGTCTATACTATGGCTTGCTATAAATCGATAGCGGCTTTAAATAGTTGTTTATGAACATTAATTAGTGAACTCAAATTACGCTGATAACCTCCGCCTAGGCCGCACATTAGTGGGATTTGGTGTTGCTTACAAAAGTTGAGAGTAAAAAAGTCGCGTTTATATACGCCATTAAGCGATACATCAAACAAGCCTAACTCGTCTTTTGTGTAAATATCAGCACCTGCATTATACAAAATAATATCGGGGTTATGAATACGCACGCAAAAATCGAGTGCTTGCTCTAATGTAGCAAGGTACTCAGCGTCGGTTGTTTTAGCGGGCAATGCAAAATCGTAGGTGGACTCTTGCTTATTACGAGGAAAATTTTGTTCACAATGAATTGAGCAGGTAATAATTTGGTCATGATTTTGAGTGATTTGTGCTGTGCCATCGCCTTGGTGTACGTCGCAATCAAAAATTAAAACAGTGTCGACTTGCTCTGTATTTATTAAATGTGCTGCTGCAATAGCTAGATCGTTAAAAATACAAAAACCGCTACCGTAATCACTGTATGCATGATGATAGCCACCACTTAAATTAGCCGAAAAACCATGTTTTAGCGCGTGTTCACTACTTTGGATGCTTGCACCAACTGATAGTAATGTGCGCTCTACCAATTCATTTGAATAAGGGAAGCCCATTTTTTTTATGGCTTTATTGCTAAGAGTCCCATTTAAAAAGTCATCTATATAACGTTGGCTATGACATAGCGAAAGTTGAGATTTGGTTGCTTTTTTAGGCTCTTGAAAGTGAATAGCCGAAACACCTAGGTTTTCTATTTCGGTTTTGAGTAACTTATACTTTTGAATAGGGAATCGATGACGTTCTGGGAGTATAAGGTCTGAATACAATGGATGATAATAAAGCTGCATAGTAAAGTGCGCCTTAACGCAGCTGCTGTTTTTCTACTTGTTGAATTTTATCTTCGGTGGCAGAAATTGCTTTTCTGCAGCGGCCTAATCGAGCGTGTGTGCTTAATATTTCAAGGTTAAGCTTTTGTGCTTTAGCAGGCGAGGCTTTATCCATTTGCATTTTTCGCTCTTCAATCATGAGCACTAAACGGCGTTCAAACTCATGGTTTTGTTTTAATTCGTCGTAAAGCTCATGGGATGATTGCATTATTTTTTGCACAGCTTGCTTATAAACGGTTTGCTTAGGGCGTGGTTTATAATGGCTTTTGTTTTCTTTAACCCAAATAGGGGTAGATTTAATAACATTGAATACAGCTTGTATTTGAGCTGCAATACGTTCAAGCGCGTAGGTATAAGCATGGCGATGCTCGCTTGGCGGTAACCTTGAAACTTCGTCTTCTATTTCTATTACGTAATCGACTAGGTTCATGCTTTTGGTACTAAAAACTGCGCGGTCAAACAAGCTAGGTTGCGCTTGCATGTAACGATTTTTAGAAAAAAGTTTAGCTTTATCAAATTGCTCAGCTTGTTGTTTTAGCGTTGCAACTTGTTGGCGTAGTTTATCTAAAGCCATTGAATGCATATTAAAAGTAAGCCTCGTAAATTAGTTTTAATGCTAAAAGTATAACCATAGTATTAAATACTGGGCGAATAAATTTGCTACCAAAACGTATTGCTGAATGCGCCCCAAACCATGCGCCTAGCATAATAAAAAAGCCCATTGTTATGCCAAGTAAAAAGTTTACATGGCCGAGTGCAACAAAGGTAATTAAAGATATAAAGTTAGACACAAAATTCATTGAACGCGCTAAACCACAGTTGAGTAGCAGGTTCATTTTGTAAAGCATGCCATTAGAAGCAGTCCAAAATGTACCCGTACCTGGGCCTGCTAAACCATCAAAAAAGCCTAATGCTAAACCTTGTAGCCATTGTTTTATTTTCATCGCTTTGTTTAGTTTAGGAAGTTCATCGCCTTCGGTGGTGCTTAAATTACCAAATAAGCTATAGCCAGCAACTAAAATAATAATAATAGGGAGTAGTTTGTTTAAAAAATCGATACTTAAATGATCAACAATAATAGTACCTATCAATGCACCTATTGCGGTTGCAATAATGGAGGCTGCCCAAAACTTAGGACTAAATAAGTTCTTTTTATAGTATGTATAGCTTGCCGTTAACGAGCCAAAGCTAGCCGCTAATTTATTGGTGCCTAATGTTAAATGTGGAGGTAAGCCAGCAGTTAATAAAGCGGGTACAGTTAACATGCCACCGCCACCGGCGATAGCGTCTATAAAACCTGCGGCAAGTGCAACAGCACATAAAACAGCCCAGGTTGTTGGATCGAGTGCGAGTTCAAACATTAATAATCTATTTGTCTTTTAAAAGGTGGTAGGGTGTCGAGCATGGCTTTACCGTATCGCTTAGTAACTAAGCGTCTATCGAGAATAGTAATACAGCCTTCATCACTCTCTTTTCGCAGCAGTCTACCACAGCTTTGTACCAATTTCTTTGCGGCATCTGGCACGGTAATCGTTAAAAACGGGTTACCACCTTTGCTTTGTACAAATTCTGCTTGCGCTTCTTCTATTGGCGAAGTAGGTACAGCAAACGGAATTTTAGTAATTATTAGGTTCTCTAAATATTTACCTGGTAAATCAAGACCTTCCGAAAGGCTCTGGGTTCCAAATAAAATACTGCCTTTGCCTTCGTCTACATTTTTAGTGTGTAATTTAAGCAATGCTTCTCGCGACATCTCACCTTGTACTAATAAGTTAAAACCTTTTGTTCTAAGAAACTTTGTTACGTGGTCCATTTGCCAGTAAGAAGCGAATAGTACAAGGTTCGCTTTTTTATCATTTAGGTACTCTGGTAAAGTTTTAGCTAGGTGATCACTAAAGTCTTTATCGGTAGGTTCTACTTTAGATACCGGAATACGTAAAGTGGCTTGTTTTGGGTAATCAAAAGGAGAAGGTACTTTAATAAATTTAACGCCTTCTTCTTTAGCAAGTCCTGTTTCGTAAGCAAAGTGATCAAACGAGCCCAGTGCACTTAATGTCGCAGAGCACAAAACAGCGCCCGCGCATTCTCGCCACAATTTATCTTTTAGGTAATAACCGACCTCGATAGGGCAGTCGCTTAATAAGTGGTCGTGATGGCTTTTATATTCAAGACGTTTTATCCACCGTGCATGGGGAGCACCTTCGCCTTTTTTTGCGTAACTAAACCATAGTTTGTTTAGTTGCTCTAAGCGGTTTATGTATTGACCGCTTTCGCCTAGTATTGGGTCGGCAACGTAAGGTTTTATGTCGCCGTCGCTTACATCTTGGGTAAGGGTGTCGTGCATTTTGTTTAAACAGCGCAGCGCATCTTGCGTGGCTTCGCTTATGTCTTTTGCTTTACTGTGCAGCGTTTCTGGGATTTCACCGTGCTCAAAGCGGTAGGTATCGTCTTTTGAATATTCAAAGTCGGCATTATCAAGAATATCGCGAACTACTTTTAAATCTTTATTCGCGTCATTAATACTGTCGCAAAGTTTAAAGTTTTGCCCAATAGCTCTTTGCCCCACTAAAACCTTCGCCATTTTCCCGCTAAACTTGGTGAGCTTATCAAGCCACTCTATCGTGCCTTTAATTGTTGCTGCAGCTGATGAAAAATCGCGTGTTATATGTGCTAAATGATGCGCTTCATCAATTACATAAATGGTGTTGTCGGGCTCGGGTAAAATTTTACCGCCGCCTAAGTCTAAATCAGCAAGTAATAAAGAGTGATTAATTACCAGTACATCCATTTGCATTAATTGATTACGAGCAAGCTGAAACGGACACGTTTGATGGGCCTTCATTTGGCGTTGGCATGAATGTTTATCGCACGCTATTAAATTCCATACTCTGTCGGGTACAGTATCGGCCCAACTGTCTCTATCGCCTTGCCATTTTTTATTCACATAGGCGTTATATAGCTCATTCAAACACTTGGTTTCCATTGCGCTCAATGGTGAAGTAAGCGTTGGCATAAAGTCCATTTGTGTTTGGCTATCGCCGTTTACAGCATTATGTAATTTGTGAGCGCAAATATAACGATGGCGACCTTTTACCAAATCAAATTTAAAGTCGAGGCCTGAATGCTTTTTAAAAAATGGGAGCTCTTTTGCTATTAATTGTTCTTGCAGTGCAACGGTCGCGGTAGAAATAACTAGCTTCTTTTTTTGCGCTAAGGCAAGAGGCAACGCGCCTAAACAATAGGCAAGAGACTTACCGGTACCGGTGCCTGCTTCAATTACGCAAATGCGCTGCTTTTTATGGTATTCGCCAGCAAGTGTTTTTGCTATTTCGGCTACAAGATAATTTTGACTGCTACGAGGGCGATAATCTTTTAGGTTACTAGCCACATGCTGGTGTACTTGCCTAATTGTTTTTTTTAGTGAGTCAGAAAGCATGGGATGATTTACCTAAAGTATGTATATAATTACAGTGCTATGGATTTTAGAGTTATAAGAGTGTAACTACAAGAAGTGATGAGATTAATTTAGCAAATAAAGTATCTGAGTGTTTATTTAGGTTGGATGTATGGCTTTAAAGCATTTTGAATTAAGTAAAAACTTACATATATATGTATAAGGTTTAGTAATAGTGTACTTAACAGACGGTTTTATTGTTTCTTCTCATGCGTATGATACTGCAAGCGGCATATGCTACGAAGCGTGGTTTTGCAATGATAAAGGGCCTATAAAAACAGTATCAGCTAACGAGAATGCGCTGTTTTTTATTAAAAGCAAAGATGCTGAAATAGTGAATGAAATATTAGCCGCTGAATCACTTATCTTTAATATTAAAAGTCTTGAGTTAAAAAACTTTCAGCAAGAAGATATGTCGGCCTGTTACTTCAAATCACTAAAACATTTTTATTCTGCTGCTAAAGCTTTAAAGCAACGTGGAGTTGTATTATTTGAAGAAGACATTCGACCAATAGAGCGTTATTTAATGGAGCGCTTTATAAAAGGAGGAGCTTGGATAACGGGTAATGTTTTTTATCAAAATGGTTATACATTAGTAACAGAGGCAAAATTAAAAGCAAATGATGAGTATTCCCCAGCTCTTAATAAGCTCTCGTTAGACATTGAATGTAACGAAAGTGGCGTTTTGTTTTCTGTTGGACTTGTGGGCTGCAATTTAGACTGTGTTTTAATGATTGGCGAGCCAGATAGGGAAACTGAAAACTTAGGGTTTGATGTTATTTGGTGTGTAGATGAGGCTGAGCTGTTAAGGGGGATAGAGCATTTTATTAAGCTTAGCGATCCTGATGTCATAATTGGCTGGAATGTAATTGAGTTCGATTTTTCGGTTATTCATGAAAGAGCTGAAGCACTAGGAATTAAGTTATTACTGGGTAGGGGAGATCAACCTTTATATGTTCGCAAAGGACACTTTACTCGAGTATCGATCCCTGGGCGATGTGTGGTTGATGGAATAGACACTTTAAAAAATGGTACATATAGCTTTGAGAGTTTTTCTCTAGCTAATGTTTCAAATCAAGTGTTGGGTGAGTCCAAATTAATCGACACGGCTAATAGTCTGCAGGAAATTATTAGGCAATTTAATGAAGATAAGCTTTCTTTAGCAAAATATAATCGACAAGATTGTATTTTGGTAAATAAAATTTTTGATAAATTAAAGCTACTCGACTTTTCTATTATAAGAACAAAGCTCACAGGGCTAGAGCTTGAAAAAAAGGGCGGCTCTGTCGCTGCTTTTATCAATATGTATTTACCAATGCTGCATCGCAGCGGTTATGTTGCTCCTAATATGGGCGATCATGGGCTTACATTTGAAAGCCCTGGTGGTTATGTAATGGAGTCTATTCCTGGGCTTTATAAAAATGTCATTGTTTTAGATTTTAAAAGCTTGTACCCCAGTATTATGCAAACTTTCTACATTGATCCACTCGGACTGATAGAAGGTTTAAAAAATCCAAACCATAGTGTGCAGGGTTTTAATGAAGCCCTATTCTCGCGCGATAAACATCACTTACCTTTATTAATTAAAAGCTTAGCCTCACAAAGACAGCTCGCCAAAGACAATCAAGATCAAATGCTTTCTCAAGCAATTAAAATAATAATGAATAGCTTATATGGTGTTTTAGGCTCAAAAGGATGCAGGTTTTACGATCCCAGGTTATCTAGCTCTATTACATTAAGAGGGCACGAAATAATGCTACAAACTAAAAAATGGATAGAAGAGCTTGGCTATAGCGTTATTTATGGTGATACCGATTCTACATTTATTAAGCTGGACGATGATTTAACTCACGACGAGTGTAATGAGATTGGCGTGTTTTTAGCTAAAAAGATAACTACAGATTGGATTAACGAGATTAAACAAACGCATAACTTAACAAGTCATTTAGAAATAGAATTTGAATCTCTTTATAGCCCTTTCTTTTTGCCAACCATAAGGGGGAAGCTAGTTGGCTCTAAAAAGCGCTATGTCGGTAAATTAATTAAACCAAACGAATCAAAACTAGTATTTAAAGGATTAGAAACAGTAAGAAGTGATTGGACTAAACTTGCTCAACAGTTCCAGTTCGAACTATTTACTAGTCTTTTTGATGGAAAATTGAGCATAAATGACCTTGTTAAAGACTATACAACAAAGTTATACCAAGGTGATTTTGATCATTTACTCGTTTTTAAGAAGAGACTAGGTCAAAACTTAATCGATTATAAGAAAAATATCCCCCCCCATGTTCAAGCAGTTAAAAAACACCAGAAAAAAAATAGTGAATTTACAGTTAATAGAGGTGAATTTGTTACATTCGTTTACACCACAAGCGGAGTTGAGCTGTATCAAGGCTTTCATAGCTATGACTATGCAACTTATTTAGAAAAGCAGATTGTACCGCTAATTGAAATGGTCGATCTTATTTCGAACTACAATGTTTATTTTGGGTTAAATTATCAGGATGAGCTTTTTTAATAATACCCAAAATAGCAACACTGTGGTGTTTTTATCTTCTAAATCTTCTTAAACTTCCTTTTTATTGCGTTATTTATTCTTTTCTGCAAAATCCTGTTAACTTTTGTTGGCTTTTTAATGTTTTTTGTTTATTATTTGCCTTAGTTACTGTTAAAAATCTGTAACAATAAAATAAATAATGATTGCTACTATTAAGTAGTGACACCAGGGAGAATCAAATGTTAAATAATCAAGTAGCTAAAGCGGTGCGTATCGCACTTGCTTTTAGCGCAGCCTCAACAGCTGCTTTTTCAGCAAGCTCTTTTGCAGCTGAAGATGAAATCGAAAAAGTAGAACGTATTCAAGTCACCGGTTCTAGAATTAAAAGAACTGACTTAGAAACATCTAGCCCTGTAACAGTAATGACTGCAGAAGAAATCAAGCTAAGTGGTTTTACTCGTGTTGAAGATGTTTTAAACCAACTTCCACAAATAGAAGCCGCTCAAAGCTCATTCTTAGCTAATGGCGCAACAGGTACTGCAACTGTTGATTTACGTGGTTTAGGCTCAAACAGAACTCTAGTGTTAATAAATGGTCGCAGAATGCAGGCTGGTAGTATTACCTCTCAAGTTGCTGACATTAACCAAATTCCAGCCTCTTTAATCAAACGCGTTGATGTACTAACAGGTGGCGCAGCTGCAGTATACGGTGCAGATGCCGTTGCTGGTGTTGTTAACTTTGTTATGGATGATGAGTTTGATGGTATTTCACTAAATGTGGGCTCATCAGGCTTTCAGCACAACAACGATAACAAGTACATGCAAGGTTTGATGGATGACAAAGGTTATGACTACGATACAGGTAATACTGGAATCGATGGTAAAGCTTATAGCATCGATTTTACTGTTGGTGGTGGATTTGATGGTGGTAAAGGTCATGCCGTAGGTTATGTTACTTATAACCGTCAAAACGAATTAGTACAAGGTACTCGAGACTATTCATCGTGTGCTTTAGGTGGCAATGGCCAGTCATGTAGTGGTTCTGCTACTACTCCAAATCCTCATTTTGATATTTACCCGGTTGTAGACGGTGAAGTTGATTACGATCAGAATCTTTTTGGTTATTTGAACCCAAATGGCCAAGGTTTTATGGAAGATGATGGCTACCGTTATAACTTTGCACCGGTAAACCATTTTTTACGTCCAAATGAGCGCTTTACGTTTGGTACATTTATTGATTATGAAATAAATGAACACTTTAGACCATATTTAGAATTTTCATTTATGCACAACAGAACAGCAGGCCAAATCGCTGAATCTGGTACTTTTTATAACGAAGAAATTCTATTCGATTATAACAACCCGTTATTATCTGATCTTCAAAAAGAACAACTACAAACGTTATTTGGCCAAGGCAGCGATGATCAATTCGTTGCATACATTGGTAAACGTAACGTTGAAGGTGGTCCGCGAGAGGATAACCTTGAGCATACGTCATACAGAATATTGACAGGTATGGAAGGTGAGATTAACGATAGCTGGTCTTACGATATTAGCTATAACTACTCTGCAACAACGTCAAGCTCAGTTTATAAAAATGACTTACTTTCGCCAAAAATTGCTCCACGCGTTGGCGCTGTAGGTACAGAGTGTGATACTGAAGATGGTTGTTTGTTATATAACGTATTTGAATTAGATGGTGTTACCGCAGAGCAAGCTGCACAATTAGCTGGTGTTGGAACACAAACCGGTTTAGTAACACAGATTATTTACAGTGGTTACGTTACCGGTGAATTTGATTGGAGCCTACCTTCTGCATCAGCTCCTATCGCTGCAGTATTCGGTTTTGAACGTCGTGAGCAAGATTACGAACGTGTTTCAGATACGGTATACGAAGAAGGTCAACTGTTAGGTCAAGGTGGTCCATCTCCAAGTTTGTACGGTGCTATTGATGTAAATGAAGTTTATGGTGAATTGCAAATTCCTGTACTTGACGAGTTAAATGTATCAGCCGCTGCTCGCTGGTCTGATTATTCAACAACAGGTTCAGATACTACATACTCAATTGGTACAGATTACACGATTGCAGATGCATACAAATTAAGAGCAAGTTATGCAAAAGTTGTGCGTGCACCAAATGTTGGTGAGTTATTCTCTGCACAAAGTATTAGCTTATGGAGTGGTGCGGATTCGTGTTCAGGCGATACCCCTGTATTCTCACAAAGTCAATGTGCTAATACAGGCGTAAGTGCTTCACAATACGGCGGTATTGGTGAGTCTCCAGCGGGTCAGTATAACCAGTTCGCGGGTGGTAATCAGTTACTAGAACCAGAAGAAGGCGATACAATTACTATCGGTTTAGTTGCAAATCCATTAGATGGATTTAACTTCTCAATTGATTACTTCAAGATTGAAATTGAAAAAGTAATTGGTGTTGTAGGTGCAGAAAGAATTATCAATAACTGTGCTGAAACAGGCGATGCCTTCTTCTGTGACAATGTTACTCGTAGCCCATCTGGTAGCTTATGGTTAGGTCAAGCTGGTTTTGTTACAAACTTGAGCGATAACATTGGCGGCCAAACATGGGAAGGTGTTGACTTTACAGCAGCTTACAAAATGGATTTAGAAGAAGGCGCATTAAACTTTGATATTAATGGTTACTACAGCATTCAAAAAGAAGTTGAACCTATTTTAGGTGATGCGGATTTAGCTTATGACTGTTCAGGAACTATTAGTACTGACTGTTTCGCATCTCCAAAATGGCGTCACACAGCTAATGTAAATTACTTACGTGATGATTGGCGTGTAGGTGTTAAATGGCGTTACTACGGTACTGTAGACTATGAAGGAACTGCAGATACGTTGTTAATTGATGATGGTGGTATTGAAGCATATAACTTTATTGATGTTTCTGGCAGCTACTCATACAACGAGCACTTAACCTTTACTGGCGGTATGAATAATATCTTCGATAAAGAGCCACCGTTAGTTGGTAATACTGTATCTTCTAATGCAAACACAGTTGCAGGTTTTTATGACACGCTAGGTCGCTTTGTTCATGTAAGCTTTAATCTGAAGTTCTAACTTTAAGTTACAGCTAAATAAAACCCATAGTGAATTTCACTATGGGTTTTTTAATTTAAAGCTATTAACTGTATTAGTGTGATTAATAAGAAATCAATCACCCATCGAATTTGCTCTAAATGAGATACTCGCCAGTTATTAAATGTACTAGATCAGACTCGATCTGACAGTTACCCGTTTATTAATCGGTGACTGTCAGTTTAGATTTGAGCTAAACTTTTCTCAGCCTAAATCGATTTTCCGTCTAATAATTTTTCTAATGTTGTTCTACACAGCACATTTTCCCCTGATGAGTTCAGTCATTATTTTAGTAAACCATCCATTCGTCTAGATCCTTCTGTAATTCATCCAGTGAACTATATAGTTTTTTACGGAATGTTACCTGATAAAACTCTTGCAATATCGTTTTATGGAAGCGTTCGCAGATACCGTTCGTCTGCGGTGATATGGCTTTAGTTTTCGTATGGTCGATATCGTTGATAGCTAAATAGAGCTGATAATCATTTCAAATTTACTATTTCTATCTGGTTGTAGTTCACTGAGTGAAGACTCTCTAAGCAGTAATGAAAATATGGTATGCGAAAAAATAGCGGTGACAGGTAGTAATATTAAAAAGCGTACATGCATGTCAAAAGAGTTGGCAGAAGAAAGACGCAAAAAAAATCAAGAGGCAATGAGAGAAATTAACAAAAGAGGAAATATTTACCAAGATAGGAACTAATTTTACTACTAAGTTTAATTGCAATATTTTAACTTATTTTTGAAATCTTGATGTGTTAGTACTAATAATAATACGGACAGGTTATCTATATTAAGTAAACTATTTGCTATTAAACTTACCCCTCCTCCAGGCTACATTATTTCATTGATTTTCGACTATCTGCCAAACCTTGTTAACGTGGTAACTTTGTATTTAGTTGGTGTTTTATCGTATTTCAATAACGTATGTTTTACAAAGTTATTATATATAATTTATCTCTTGGTTTAGTTAAGTGGTTGATTTTAATTGTAATAAGTGTTTTAAGTGTTTGTCGTGATTTATAATTTATAATTTATAATTTATAGCTTATTTATTCTGAGTAATTATAAACTTTAGTTGTTCTATTTCTAGCGATAATCATTGTAGAGGCTCCCGGCAAAAGTATCTGTAAATATGAATATAGAGGGTATCCCGCATTACACTTAATAGGGAGTAACTCTTCTTAAGTACATTCAATATTAACAGTTAAGGCCGTATCAAATACATGTAGCTTATCTGATAATTTTGGATGTTTTAACTTTGATTTACCGGTTAATGTGATACTCAGATGAATGTTACCAAATTAGTAAATAAAGAGATGGTTTCAATATTATTAGAACAAGTATTAAGGAATAATATTGGCCAGTTAATAACCAAATGTTCAAGCACTACCTTCACAATTGAGTTCATAATTTCCTCTCATTAAACAAACACTCATCAGTCGATGCTCTTTTCGAGTATAAAAATGATAATGAACATTTTTACGACATATCAAAGAAAGTTTATTTATGATTTGCAGCTGGCTAGCTCAATAAATCAGGTTAAACACGATGTAGGCCAAATTACAAAATAATATAACCAAACTTATAATCTGACATGTGTACCAATAGTTCTAAACTGAATTTTTCAAACAAATTAAATGCAGGCAGTAGTAGGTATTTACATAAAAGCTACACAGGTAGCTTGGTTATAATCTGCCTATCCTAAAAAGATCAGGATAAAATTTAAGTGATTACTTCAAAAGGTTTTTCCACATATCTAAGTTAGAAAACATAAAATTTACAACTCAGATTGCAAAATAAGGAAGGAGTAAGTAATTATGTATGTTTACACATTAATTGGGTCCATTCCTATAATAAATTTTACAAGCATACTATAAGTCATATACATCTTATTGTTAAGGTATAAAAGTGAGGTTATCTAATTGATAGTAAGGTTATTTTTTATTTCACCTTAAATAAAAGAGACACTTTTTTAAACCTGCAGCTTTAGATAAGTCTACTAAATATGAATGTTTTTATATATTTTAATGATGCTTTGTTACAAATCTTTACAAACACTCAAGTTATTGTTATTAAAGTATTTTATTTTAAGGTGATATAAGCTTTAAATATACACATATTACTTTTTCAATAAAATCAGCTCCTTACTGTTGATTTTAATGTAGTGGTGAAAGATACATTTGTTATTTTTGCTGGTTTAAAGTTAATAATGTGTTGACCTCTTTGTTTCTCTAGTACTATCATCCGTCACACAATAAAGTCCTACTGTGCCTTCATATAGGCATTTTTAGTCTTATTAAGTGGCTTTATTGCGCATTAATTTTAAAAATTAAGCATAAATAATAAAATAGTATTCTAGGGAGAATCAAATGTTAAACAATAAAATTTCAAAGGCAGTTCGCTTAGCGATTGCTTTTGGTACAGCATCAACAGCTGCCTTCTCAGCAAGCTCATTTGCTGCAGAAGAAAATGCAGAAAAAGTAGAAAGAATTGAAGTTACAGGCTCACGTATATTACGTGAAGGTGCAATTTCACCATCACCAGTGACCGTAATTACAGGGGATGATTTGGTTAGCACTGGTGCGATGAATATCGGTGAAGTATTAAATAAACTGCCAGCCTTAGCTACTACTTATTCACTTGCAAACTCTGGCCGTTTTATCGGCACAGCGGGTATTAGTTTACTAGACTTACGCGGTATGGGGAGTGAACGTACATTAGTACTTGTTGACGGTAAACGTCATGTTTCTAGTGCTCCAGGAACATCTTCGGTTGATACGAATACCATTCCAAGCTCTTGGATTGAAAAAGTTGAGATTATTACTGGTGGTGCGTCTGCTGTATATGGCGCAGATGCTGTTACAGGTGTTGTTAACTTTATACTAAAGAAAGATATTACAGGTTTTAATGTATCTGCAACGAAAGGCTTTGCTGATAATAGTTCTTATCAAAATGAAAAATATACTTTTTCTTATGGTAAAGATTTTGCTGAAGGACGTGGTAATGCTGCATTCTCTGTAGAATATAATACACAAAACTCATTAAATGCTTTAGATAACCCTTGGACTGCAACATCGTATGCATCTATGCCATATGATGTTGTTACAGGTCAAGATCGACCTGACGGACAACTCGATAGTGAAGCATATCCAGATAAAATCGTAGTGCCAAATGCAGGTTATTATTTAATTTCAAATCAAGGAACTGTTTGGAATCCAAATACAGGTGGTATTTTAGGTAAATTTAATGGTGATAGCTCATTAAACGATGTTTATACAGGTGCTATTGATGATGGCCAATTCTGTGGAAGCGCTGGTTGTGATTTCATTAACTTACGCCAATATTCAGAAATACAACCTAAGTTTGATCGCGTTAACTTTAACTTTAAAACAAATTATGACGTAACAGATGAATTAAACGCATATTTTCAAGCTAAATATTCTAAAACAGAAGGTGAAAATATAGGCCAACCTTTCTTCCGCTTCTTTAGTGGCGCAAATATGATACAGCGAGATAATGCATTTTTATCGGCTGACACTGCGGCATTGATGGATGATGAAGGGTTATCAATGATCGGTGTAAATAAAATGTACAACGATGTTGGTCGCCGTTTAGAAGAAAATACACGTGAAACTACACGGTTTGTTGCAGGTATCCAAGGTTATATTACTGATGACTGGTCTATGGATATTTCTTTAGTCCATGGTAAGTCTGAGATAGAGCGCATTAATGGCGCCAATGTAATATACGACAACTATGCTAATGCAATTGATGCTGTGTTTGATGACAGTGGTAATATCGTGTGTCGTAGTGAAGCTGCGCGTGCTGATGGTTGTGTTGCGGCAAATATAATGGGTGACGGCGCAATTAGCCAAGAAGCAATTGACTATGTTACAACAACATCAATAGGCACATCAGAAATCAAGCAAACAGTATTTAATGCAACATTTAGTAACTCTGCAATTTATGAGCTACCTGCGGGTATGGTTGGTTTTGCAGGCGGTGTTGAGTACCGTGATGAAACAAGTGTGACCATTGAGGACCCATTTGCTAAAACAGGGGCTACATTCTTTAATGCACTTGGTGAGACTGATGGCGGTTACGATGTAACAGAAGCATTTTTTGAACTATCAGTACCATTAATTGAAGATGTATTTTTAATTGATACGTTAGTTTTTGACACAGCTGTACGTTATGCTGATTACTCAACTATAGGCGATGCTACAAGCTGGAAATTAGGCTTAGATTGGACTATTACGCCTGAATTACGTGCTCGCTTTACAGTATCTGAAGCAATGCGTGCGCCAAATATCGACGAATTATTCTCTGGCCAAAGCCAGTCTTTCGCAAATGTTGACGATAGCTGTAAGGTTTCAGAGCTTGATCAATTAAGTGATGCAGGCCGAGCTGTTCGTGCAGCTAACTGTGCAGCGCTTGGTGTACCTGCTGACTTTGACTCAAGTTATGATAGCGCAACGCTTGAGACTTTAGTTGGTGGTAATCCAGATCTGCAACCTGAAGAGTCTAGATCTATTACCGCAGGTATTGTTTACCAGCCAGAATGGTTAGAGGGTTTCAGCGTAACAGCCGATTACTGGGAAATTGATATCGATGACACAATTAGTGGTATTGGTTTCCAAACAATTATCGATCGTTGTGTAGATTCACCAACTGGTATTGACAACCAATTCTGTGGTCTTATAACTCGTGATCCAAATACAAGTGAAATTACGTTACTAAAGGGCTTTGCACTTAATATTGCACGTAGTCTTAACTCGGGTGTTGACTTTGAGGTGGGTTATGATTTTGATGCCCTAGGTGGTAGTTTTGGTACTAGTTTTATCGGTACTTATTTGATTGAAGCAAAAGATTATCCTTTCTCAGCTGAGCCTGAAAATTACACAGATTATGAAGGTGTATTAGGTAATGAAACATGGCAGGGTAGTATTTCTGTTGATTATACTTATGAAAACCTTGTTGTAGATTTCAGCACTCGTTTTATTAACAGCGTTGAGCTATACAATCCGACACAAATAGAAGCAAACCCTAACCCTTCAAATGAAATGCGTTATGGCTCTTACTTCATAACTGATGCATCAGTTGCTTATAACTTTGATAGTGGTGTTGGATTTAAGCTAGGTGTTGATAACTTGTTTAACCGTGGATTACCGGGCTCAACAACCGGTACAGGCGCAGGCTCAGCGATTTATGACAATATCGGTCGCTTTGCCTACCTTCAGGCTACTTATAAGTTTTAAGTTTAGCTACTATTTAGAAAGCTGAGAATTTTAGCAAACAATAAAATACCCTTAACCATTCCGGTTAAGGGTATTTTTTATATATAAATAATATAGTTCCCATAAAATCAGGGTATTGTTAGATAAGTCTTAATGCTGTCGAGATAATATTTCTATGTTGGAGTATGATAGTGATTTTTGTCAAATAATTACCTATTCTATTGAGGGCTGAATTGTTTTATGAGCTACACCCTTAAACCTTACCAGATTGAGGCGGTTGAACGCACGGTTTTGCACTTTAGAAAAACTAACGAATCTGCTGTTATTGTTTTACAAACAGGTGCGGGTAAAAGTTTAGTGATTGCTGAGCTTGCCCGTATCGCCAAACAAAAAACTTTAGTGCTGGCGAATGTAAAAGAATTAGTGGAGCAAAACGCATAAAAATATAAAAGCTTTGGTCTTGAGGCTAGTATATTTTTAGCAGGGTTAAAAGAAAAGTCATTAAACCATCAAGTAACCTTTGCCAGTGTGCAATCGCTTTCCCGTAATTTAAATAAATTAAATGAGCATTACTTATTATTGAAGAATGCCACAGTAAATGAAGATAAAAAGTCAGTACGGTAAAGTAATAAACAGTTTAAAAGAGTATAACCCTCAGTTAAAAGTATTGGGTTTAACAGCAACACCTTATCGGTTAGGAACGGGGTGGATATACCAGCACCATTATCATGGTTTTGTTAAGGGTACTCAAGAAAGTCCGTTTAAAAGTTGTATTTTTGAATTGCCGCTCAGGTATATGATAAAACATAATAATTTAACGCCACCTAACGAAGTTGATGCTGCAATTAGCCATTATGATTTTTCGTCCTTAGATAGCAATGCATTTGGGCAATATACGACTGATGACATGAATGCGCTTTTAAAAAACAGTGAGCGCGCAACGCAGGCTATATTACAGCAAGTAAT
>NZ_JACJEP010000040.1:0-18313 GCF_014164135.1 Pseudoalteromonas sp. SG45-1 | reverse complement strand
TGTGTGTGCAAATATGCGAAAGCTAATTCATATATGTTTTGGTGTAATAAAAAACCAAGAAGCGTTTAAGCTCCAAGAAAGTTAAATACGACCTTGAAGCTTAAAATGAGAGATGGTATCTACAGGTGTTTAGCTTGGCCTTATTTAAAAGCCAAAGCGCGATATGCAATCGCACCTACGCTTTTGTTAAGAGTGGTGTTTACATTAATGTAGGTGAGGTTTTATACCTCGCTTAAAAATACATTTTTTACCACAGGAAAGTGAATTACTGTTCAATGTAGCGCTTAAAAGTAATGAGGCAATTAATCCTGCTATTCGCCTCATTGCATGAGGCAAATAAATTGTTATTCGCCTCACCATGTGAGGCGAATAGGTGTTTAGGCGAGCTTTGCAGTGTTGATTGAGGTAATGATCTAGTTACTAGAGGGCAAAGCGCGATGTAAAATCGCACCTACGGTTTTTTTCTGTGCAGTGGTTTAATTATTGTAGGTGAGGTTTTATCTATGAATCTTTGTTTAGCTCTGTAATCGCTTTAATACTAAATGCGTGCATAGTTATGTAGTGTTGCTTTTTAATGATTGTTTTAACGATACTTTGATCAATATTTAAGTAATCGTGAACAAGAGCATTTCGTAAGCCTATAATTTTACGCCATGACAGTAGTTCTGCCTCGCTCAAAAAGCCTAAATTAGTAAGTTCGCTAAATGTTTGATAGGCGTTGCTACTGGTACTACTTTTGTGCTGCTTAAGCCAATGCTTTGATAAACCAATACACACCTCGGTCATTAACTGTAGTAATCGCTCTGCAGCTCGGTAGTCTCTGCTATTAAGTGAATCGATTTGACTGAGTTCGTCGAGTTCTTGCATATATTCGTCAATATGGCGTGTTACTTCACTTAAATAAAGTGTAATTCCGGTATCAGTCATGTTTACTCGCTATGGTTTCAAATTCGAACTGGCTATATATACGCTGCTGCTCTTTCATCGCTCTAACACTATTATTGCTTATAATTATTTTTCCATATTCAATAACGTTGAAAGCTAAATAACTTGGAATAATATTTATATCAACAATCGAAATAAGTTGTTCGTTAAGATTAAGTGCATTACTTATTTCAAGCTCAAGCTCTTTTGGCCTAAGGCGTTTATCGAACGATTCCAGATCAAAGTTTTTAAATGCTATGGCTAAGTCAATGTCACTATGAGGCTGAGCTGTCCCTTTTGCATGGGAGCCATATAGCCAAACTACATCAATGTCGGTGTTTTGATGTAAATACTCAATTATTTTTTGTATAACTTCATTTGCCACGAAAAAGTAACCATTGATAAAAACAGTAATAATAACCTATCAGTTTTATAGTGAACATTAAAACTGATATTTGTTTTATTTAATTTAAAAGCTTCGCTTTTCGCGCGAGCAAGCTTTGCGCCTACAGGAGTTTAGGCGGGCTTTGTAGCGTTGATTGGGAGTTATGAGCCGTTACTAAAGAGCTAAGTGCGATGTAAAATCGCACCTACAATTTAAAAGCTTCGGTTTCCTCTTATTCCAACCGCGTTACTTTCACTTTTATTTTTCCGGAATTAGCGCCGTAAAAGCGGCTTAAGTCGTTTGCAAATGGGCAAAACTCGCCAGATTTATCCATTTTAATATCGGCGCCGTTGGCTATTTCAAAAAGGTGGTCGTCGTTTTTATTTATAGCACCAATAAGTGAAAACCATTGTGCACGAGGAAATCGTCTAAATGGTTCAAGCACAGCCATGGGGATTTCTTTTACGCCAAGTTGTACGTTATCGCGGTTCCAGCCTAATGGCGTGCACTTTATGCCATCGTCAAACCAGTATTGATTTGGGTATGGAGTAAAGCGGTACGTAGCGCCTTGCTCTAGCATAAGGCCGGTTGCGTTATATTGCTCTGAGGCAAATACCATTACATCTTGGCTTTGGTTAATGCTCAGCACATTCATGTTTTGATTAGCCAGTTCTATATGTTGGCTTAAACCAATAAAGCTAAGTGTGGTGTTGTCGTTATAGCTAATTTTGTAATGCAGTTTTTTAAGCGATTCTGGGCGGTAACTGGTTAGCTTATTAATGCGTTCGGCTACGCTGAAGTGCACTAAAGGCTCAAGGTTGCTGGCTTCGTCATCAATTAATACATAGCACTGCCTATCTACTAATTTAAAAAATGGGTTAAACCAAAAGTAATTTTGTTGATGACTTAATGCGAGCGGATCGGGCGTTACGGTTACGTCATCTTGTGCTACTAAGTTGCTATCGGGGAGTAGGGTTTCGTAATCTATATCGTGGCTAGTGAGTAACGAAATATTAAGCGGTTGTTCTATTAACCACTCAAGTGCGTAGCGCAAGCAAATATCGGCTAGGCCATCGCGGTAGTAACCGCCGCCAATGTCTGAATGCGCTCCTGCAAACCATAGCTCGGTAATATTGCTTTGATGGTTCATGAGTGTGGGTTCAAACGCGCGGCGTTTTTCATCAAGGGCTACGCAGTGCAGCGCGTGAGTAATGTTGTTGGCAATGGTGTGGTTTTCAAAAATAACGTGCTCTGCGCCGCGTGTGGCTTTACTTACTTTTGATAAGCCAATAGAGGCGACGGTATCAAATACACATACGTAAACATTATCAGCAATTAAAGGCTCTAGGATTTTGGCAAAGCGCCTAGCAAGTGCACCGCCTCGGCTAAAACCCGTTAGCAGTATGGCATCGCCTATTAGGTAGTGAGCTTTAAAGTCGCTTAATGCTTGATTTAAAATACTGGCTACGTCGTCACCACGAGGTGCAAGGGTTTGGTTTAAAATGCGTTTAAGGCGGCTGCCTTTAGTGCCAATACCTTGATAATAAAAACTGAGTTGGTTAGCAAAAGGAGTAATGGGGGAGTCTTCTAATTTACCGCCAAGCAGTAAATGCAATTTTAGAATGTTGGTAATATTAGAGTCTTCTTTAAAATGCTCTGAGCTAAATTGCTCTGCATCACGGGGCTCGTTTCCTGTGCCGTCAAAATTAAAAATTAGCGTTTTACCCGTCATAACCCAATTTCCTTAGTTGTTTTAAATACTCTACACAGACAATGTTAAATATTAAAGACAATATTTTGGTTAGTAACAAATACGCCAACTAATTTGTTGGCGTATTAAAAGTGCGGGTTATAGGCTATTAAAAGTATAGTGATTTAGCTGCGTGCCCTCTGCGGGTTTTAATGCGGGGTTTAACTTAATTAATTGCTCGTAAACCTCAGGATAAAACGTTTTTAATCGTGCTGCGCGAGAAAGGTGATTCGGTTCAATTTTTTCAACAAGCTGAAGGGCTAAAGGAATCATTGGGCTTAACTCCCCTTTGGTGTAGCTTTGCTCAAGCGCTAGGTCGAGTATATCTACGCCTAATTTTTCTGAATCAGCGGGTATTTTATTATCAATTAGAAATTGTACTACCTCGACAGAAGACGATACAGCTTGTACATAAACGTCGCGCCCATACGTATCGGTAATCGAAAAATCAAAACCAGCTTGTTTAAGCTTTTGCCATTGCTCAAGCGGAAAACGACTTAATCTTGCTAAATCACTCGGTGGCTTAGGTTCAACTCGGCTTTGCCAGATCGTTATAAAGTCATGAGGCTCTAATAGTAGGAATGTAAAAAGTGTATCGGTTTCTGTTTGAGTTAATGGTGTACTAAGGCTGTACTCATAAGCTTTTTGGTAATCTTTTTTAGACAAATATTGGCTGAACGCGCTATGACTTCTATCGTTTGAAAGCTGATTGCTTAGTATACTCCACCAGTAATTAACTAATACGGGGTCTTGTTCTTGTAAAACATATTCGAAGTTATTACCTTGCTCTTTTTTTACCTCTAGCACCGTATTATATGCTCGCATAGTAGAGTGTAATTGTTCAGTAGCGCTTAACTGCTGCTGTAATAGTTCACAGTTTTGTCTTTTATTATCTAGATCTTTCTTTTGTTGCTTCAAATCTACTAAAAAACGTGCAACATCAGAATTATCGGGCTCACTCACTTGGGGCAATGTGGCGTTGTCTATTTTACCAATAGGGTTAAAGTAAGCATATTGCTCAGGGTTTTCCTGCCCATTAATATAGACGCCTTGCTGGTAAATAAAATCACTTACAAAAGAAACGCCTTTGCTATTTAGGTAGTCACTAGCATTGCCGATATGAGCTTTATAGCCTTGCTCTGTAAGGTAGTTTAACATTTGAGTATGCCTTGCATCTAAAGGGGCTAGCGTTAAGTTACCACTTTTAGGCAGGCTTACTATTGCTACGTCTAAACCCGTAAATAAGCCTGGCTGATTGGTTGGTGTTACGCCTAGTTGCTGCAGTGCTTTTACAAGCGGTAAATTAAACTGGCTTACGGCAATATCAGCCATGTTATATAAAACAGAATTTTCTTCGTACAGCGGCATAGCATCCAGTGCCGGCACCTGCTTCATAAGCGCAAAAATATACTCATTAGGAATGTTGTTTTTAATCGCAGTAGCTACTTCATTTACTGTAAATTGATTAGATGAAATTGCCTGCTCAAACTCTTTTGGCGTAAATTTATTTGCATTAAGCACAAACAATGTAGCCGGGGAAATAACCTCACTGCCTTCAAGTTTAATAAACGTTTTAGAGTAAGTGGTAAATGTATCTGTGTTGTTTAATAAAGCATAAAGGGTTTCTTTTTGTACATTTTCATCAAGGGGTACACTCAGAGTAAGTCCTGGAGGGCTATGCTTATTATCTCCAAGCTGTTGAATCATTTCTTTTACTTTATCATTGGTGAAGCCTTTAATTGCCTCAATGCCTTGCCAATTAGCTAATTCGTTTAAAGAGCTAGTAATATTAAGCTGCTGTTTTTGCTCAGTAACTATGGCATCTCTTAAAAAGGCAATGTATTGACGCTTATTGATTTCTGATAGGTTTGCATACTTTAAAATCGTAGGGACCGACGTCCCTTTTTTAAGCTCACTCACAAAAAATGAAACAAGCGATTGGTTTAAATTATTTATTTTTATATGTTGTTGCTGTGATTGATCTCTGCAAAGGCGAATATCTTTTTTTAGATCTGTGACTATTCGAAGCGGGGTGCCTTCTGCAGGCTGCTTTTTATTAACTAAGTTAGGCTCAGTGGCATTTGGTGCAGCCACGTTGGGCTGCTCTACATCGGCTGTGTTAGGCTGGGTTTTAAATAGATATACTGCCAAAGCCGCTATAATTATAAGTCCGAGAAGTAGCTTTTTCATAACCGCCAATCCTTTGATGTTATTAAAATATTCTCACATCGTACTACTTTAGGTACGCAAAGTGCAAAAAAGCTTTAAGAGATAATACTTATTAACTCTTAAAGCTTTTTTGTGGTTTTGTGAGCGTACTTAATTTATTAGTGCAACTTCATTTTAGGGCGCACTACACGCAACACTTTTTCGCTTATCCATAATGCAAAGGTTTTTGCGCTACCGTGTATGGCGCGTTGGTGCATACGGTATAAAGATATATACATAAAGCGGGCAATTTTACCTTCAATAAAAAAGGTATTGCTGGTTAGATTGCCCATTAAGTTACCTACAGTGCTGTAGCTTGATAAGTTAACAAGTGAGCCATGGTCGCTGTATTTAAAGCCGCGTAGTGGTTGCTGCTTTAGCGTTGCGATTAGATTTTTTTCGACGCACTGCGCCATTTGATGCGCCGATTGTGCGCGTGGTGGTACTTGCTTGCCGTCGGCTTGGGTAAATGCGCAGCAATCGCCTAATACAAAAATGCTTTCGTCTACGGTGCTTTGTAAAAACTCATTTACTTGAATTTGATTGCTACGCGTCAGCTCAAAAATACCTAAGTCTTTTATAAAATCAGGTGCTTTTACGCCTGCCGCCCACACCATTATATCGGCATCAATGTGTTCTTCATCTTTGGTGATAAAGCCTTGTGCGGTACCTTCTTTTACTTGCGTTTGCTCGCGCACGTTTACGCCAAGCTTTAATAGCTCGCGTTTAGCACTAACGGCAATACGCTCTGGTAATGCAGGTAAAATACGCGGGCCAGCTTCAATTAAATGAATATGCAAACGCTTAGACGACATATTTGTTAAGCCATAAAGCTTTAATAGCTCAGACACATGATAAAGCTCAGCTGAGAGCTCAACACCGGTAGCACCGCCGCCAACAATGGCAATATTAAGTGATTGCTGTTGGTTGTCGTCTTGGTGAAGGCGCGTAAAGCTATCTAGTAATGAGTGCTGAAAGCGCTCTGCTTGTTGGTTTGAGTCTAAAAAGTAGCAGTGATCTTTTATACCTGGGGTATTAAAGTCGTTACTTACGCTGCCAATGGCAATGACTAGGTGGTCGTAGCGCACGGTGCGCTCGGGTAAAATTGTGTGGCCTAGCTCGTCTAAAAGTGGTGCAAGGGTAACTGTTTTATTGCTTTGATCTATATTGCAAAAAGTACCAAGTTGAAAGTTATAGTGGTGTTTTGCAGCATGGGCTGAATACACAACGCCATCTAAATCGGGGTCAATAGAGCCTGTCGCTACTTCGTGCAGTAACGGCTTCCATATGTGGGTACGGTTTTTGTCTATTAGTAGAATTTCAGCTTGTTTTTTCTTTCCTAATTTATGGCCTAATTGCGTTGCGAGTTCTAATCCGCCAGCACCACCGCCAATAACGACGATTTTAGGTGTAGTAATATTCATAACGTTGCCCTTAAAAATAATATACCCAAGTGATCTGTATTTTTTATTAGTTTTTTAAGGTGACTTGGGTATCAATAAATTATTTTGGCAACAAGCAGTTACTACTCATTTTATAGTGCTTTAGTTTGCGCTTAAATAAAGGTGATGTCAGCAATAAATAATGTTATTTGTTGTATACTGAGTTGCAAATATTTCATCTACACCGCATTTTTATAAGCATGACTATTGTTTAGCCATTAAAAGGACATTTATGACCACGCCATTAATTCAATCACTTGAGCAGCACTTTGGTTTTAGCCAATTTAGAACAGGGCAACAACAAACTATAGAGCAGCTTTTAAATGGTCAATCGTCGTTGGCTATATTTCCGACCGGTTCGGGTAAATCGTTGTGCTATCAATTAACTGCGTTGCATTTACCAAATTTAACGTTAGTGGTTTCGCCTTTGCTTGCATTGATGAAAGATCAAATTAGCTTTTTAAATAGCAAAGGTATTTACGCGGCTAGCCTTGATTCGAGCCAAGATAAAATGCAAAGCAGCACCGTAATGAATGATGTGCGAAATGGTAAAATTAAAGTACTAATGGTGTCGGTTGAGCGCTTTAAAAACGAGCGTTTTAGAGAGTTTATAAGCCAAGTTAAGCTTTCGATGTTAGTGGTAGACGAAGCGCACTGTATATCAGAATGGGGCCATAACTTTAGACCCGACTACCTTAAACTACCGCGTTACCGCGAAGAGCTTAATATTCCTTTAGTATTGCTGCTTACGGCAACGGCGACTAAAAAAGTTAAACGCGATATGGCAGAGCGATTTGCTATATCGCCTGAGTGCATTGTGCAAACGGGCTTTTATCGCGCCAATTTAGATTTAAGTGTGTTGAGCGTTAAGACCGCCGATAAAAACACCGAGCTTACCAACATTGTGCGCGCGCAAAATGGCCCTGGTATTGTGTATGTAACGCTACAGCAAAGCGCCGAGCAAGTTGCTAATGTGCTAAGTGCACAAGGTGTGCACGCGGTGGCGTATCATGCGGGGCTTGAGGATACGCTACGCTGGCAAATTCAAGATGACTTTATGGCGGGTAAAATTAACGTAGTGGTGGCAACCATAGCCTTTGGTATGGGCGTTGATAAGTCAGATATTCGTTTTGTTATACATTACGATTTACCAAAATCGATTGAAAACTACAGCCAAGAAATTGGCCGAGCAGGGCGCGATGGCAATCCATCAAACTGCTACACCCTTGCCAATTTAGATGGGCTAAATACGGTTGAAAACTTTGTATATGGCGACACCCCTGAGCTTAGCGGTATTGAATACGTAATTAACGATATTCGCCAAAGCCACCAGCAATGGGAAATGCAAGAATACAGTCTTTCAAGCGAAAGTAATATTAGACAACTGGCACTTAAAACCTTACTTGTACAGCTTGAAATCCAAGGCGCTATAACGCCGCAATATGCCTACTACGCTGATTTTAAATATAAATTTTTGGTCGATAAAAACGAGCTACTAAGTCAGTTTGACCAGCAGCGCCAAGCATTTTTAACACAAATATTTAGCCATACCGATTTTAAAAAAATATGGGGCACGCTAAATTTTGACTCCCTTACGCAAGCCGCGCAGGTTGATCGAAAACGCGTAGTGGCAGCCCTTGATTACCTAGCCGAAAAAAACCTAATAACGCTCGAAACCAAACGTATTACCCAAGTATACAAAGTGCATGCAGAGGTTATAAATAACCCAGAACTTGCCCAGCAACTACACGACTACTTTAGTGATAAAGAACAAGCCGAAATTAAACGTATTGCTGCACTGGTACGCTTTTTTGAGCTACAAAGTTGTTTAAGCTATAACTTAGCGCGCTATTTTGACGATCAAAACGCACCACAGCAATGTGGGCATTGTAGTGTGTGTAGAGGCCATGCGGTTAAGCTTGAATACTCTATAGAGCCTGCATATATTGACGAGCAACTTATTTATCAAAAGGTGGATGAGTTTTTAGCGCATATGGCAGACAAAGGTAATCATAATGTGGGTATTGAAACCCAATGCCGCTTTTTAGCGGGGATGAGTGTGCCATTATTTGCGCGTAATAAAGTGCGCCAATTGAGTGGTTTTGCACTGTGCGAGCAAATGCGTTACAGCGATATAAAAGCAAAACTACTAGCGCGTTAAATTAGTTACTGTATCCTAGTGGCTTATTCAAAAAAGTAAGCCACTATGCCTCATATTGTTATTCCTGTTGAAAATATTTCTACTACCCCAGAGCCTGTTACGTGTGCTAACTGCCAAGCCTGTTGTTGCCAATTAGAAGTGCGCATAGTAACCGACACCGGCGTGCCATTTAACTACATTGAATACGATAAATGGGGCAGCGAAGTAATGAAACGCGCTGACGACGGTTGGTGCCAAGCACTCGACCGCAATACGCTTATGTGCTCCATTTACGAAAACCGCCCATTAGTTTGCCGCGAGTTTGAAATGGCCTCAGACGAGTGCATTACCGAGCGCGATTTAGCGGGTATATAGTCCGCTATTATTAAAGTACATAAACAACAAAGGGGCTTAAAAGCCCCTTTGTTTATTGTTTACTATAAAAATTAAACTTTAAAGTAGCTAATATACTTTTTAAGCGTGTTTGAAAGGTCAGCTAATGCAACGGCTTCTTGTGCGTTACTGTTAAGAGACATGCTGGTTTCTTTGGACATACTGGCAATTTCTTCCACGCCGGTACTAATTTGCGCCACGGTGGCTACTTGGTTTGATGTTGATTCAACAATTTCAAGCACGTTACTTAATGAGTCGTTAGCTTGTTGCTGTATTTGATGCAGTAACTCGTTTGCTTCGTGGGTAAGCGTTAGGCCATTTTCTACTTGCGGTACTGTGGTTTCCATAGCTGTTACCGACGCTTGCGTGTTTTCTTGCACTTGCAAAATCATCTTTTCAATGTCGCCTGTTGCATCACCGGTACGCTGGGCAAGTTGCCTTACCTCGTCAGCTACAACAGCAAAACCTCGGCCAGTTTCGCCTGCTCTTGCAGCTTCTATTGCCGCATTTAGTGCAAGCAAGTTTGTTTGATCAGAAATGCTGCGGATCACACTTAAAATATCGCCAATGTGTTTTACATGTTCTTGCAGCACGTTTACTTGGGTAACTGTGGCTTTTACGGTTACAGAAATTTGCTCAATTTCGGCCGCTACTTTTTGCACTGCAATACTACCTTGCTGCGATAGTTGTGCAGTTACTTTTGAGTTATCTTCGGTTTGTTTAACAGAGCCTGCAACTGCATTAATACTGCGGCTCATTTCTTCTAGGCTGCTTACTGCCGAGTTTGTATAGGTTACTTGTGCGTCAGCGGCACTAAGTGCTTGCTGCGAGCCAGACGCTACGCTTGCAGAGTGCGTAGAAAGCTCTTCAGATGAGTTAATAATGCTATCTACAATGGTTTTTAGTTTAGATTGCATCACCCCTACAGAAGCCATCATGCTATTTGGGCAACACGACTGTACATCACCTCTTAAGTCTCCTTGGGCAATAAGGGCAATTACTTCGGCGGCTTCTTGTGGTTCGCCACCTACTGACTTTCTGATCAGTTGGCTAATAACATACGCAACGCTTGCACCTATTAAAATTGCAAGCGCGGTGAGCGAAATCATCCAAATTTCAAATGAACTGGCAATATCGAGAGTATTAATAGTAGTGGTTTGATTTGCTTGCTCTTGCAGGTTTATAAATTGGTTTATAACATTTAGCCACTGGGTAAACGCAGGGCGCGCATCGGTTAATAAAATGCGTTTAGCTTCGTTTAGGTTTCCTGCATTTTTAGCGTTTATTACACCTTGAATGAAAGGCTGAGTGCGCTGCTCTATTTGATTTATTTTATTAATTAAAGCGCGCTCTTCACTATTCATATCACCCATTAGCTTAGCCATAGCGCGGCTTGACGTTTGGTAAAATGCGTTTAGCTCTTGTATGTTATTTAACACGGTACTTAAACTGCTTTGCTCGGTAATTAGCACTACGTCGCGCACGGCTATTGCTCTGTCGTGTACGCTGCCTCTGAAGTTAATTGCGTAACGTTGCTTTACCGAATTTACGTCGGTCATGTGGGTAATGTTATTATTAATAAGGCTAACGCGCGAAATTCCAATAATGGTTAAAATAATCATCATTGATAAAATTACGCCAAAGCCGGTCGTTAAACGCATGTTTATGGTCATGGTTGATCCCAAGGGTGAGTCAATACGCGCAAGAGCAGCTTGTATTATTAGTGAAAATACTTAAACAATAGCAGCATTATGCCTTATTAATTAAAGTTTTATTAGCAATAAGGTAGGTGATTGTTAATTTAGTTTACAAGCGTAACTTTGGCGGGGCATATTTTACAGGTATTAAAAAAGGAGCAAAATGCTCCTTAGTGTTATATAAAAATATTATATAAAGGTTTAGTCGTACTTTGCTTCTAGCTCATTAGCTGTATGAAACTTCTCATGGCTTTGTAATTGCTCGTCGTATTTTACGAGGTTTTTAAAGTGCGCTAATTGACCTGAGTTTTTAACTATTTCAACAATAAACGACATCATAAAGTCAGCGCCCGTTAGGGTATCGCCCACTAAATAACGTTTACCTTCTAGGCGGTCGTTAAAGTAGCTAATTACTTTAGCTGTTTCAGCGTCGGCATAGCCTTCTAAAAACTGCGTTTTAGCGCCGTCTTTTAGTACAAACATTTTAAGTAAAAGCGGTAAAATTGCTGAGCTTTCTGCAAAGTGCAGCCACTGTTGGTAGTCAACATATTCAGCGGTATCTACTTTTGGAGCAAATTCACCATTGCCGTATTTAGTAATAAGGTAGTCTGTAATAGCGCCTGATTCAGCAATAATTAAACCGCCGTCTTCAATTACCGGTGACTTACCAAGTTGATGAATATGCTTTAGTTCATCAGGCGCTAAAAATGTATCTTTATTACGCTGATAAGCCACAATTTCGTAGTCAACATCTAGTTCTTCTAAAAGCCAAATTATACGTTTAGAACGGGATTTATTTAAATGGTGTAGTTTAATCATGTCAGTCCTTTTTTGGCTTGTAAGGGCTTTGCCTTACAAGCCGTATAAAATTAAAGTGGGTTATTAATTTTAACCACAGTTTTACCAAAGTTTTTACCGCATATCATATCGTTGAACGCGTCTACTGTATTTTCGATGCCTTCTACCATGTGCTCACGGTATTGAATTTTTCCGTCTTGTAGCCATTTTTGCATGTCTTGTGCAAACTCGTCGTAACGGTCGCCGTAATCATCAAAAATGATAAAGCCTTGCATTTTAATACGCTTAGTAAGCAATTGACCCATTAGCATACCTAAACGGTCTGGGCCTTCTGGCAAGCTAGTTGCGTTATATTGCGATACTAAACCACACAATGGTACGCGTGCTGCGGTATTTAGTAATGGTAGTACGGCGTCGAATACTTTACCGCCCACATTTTCGTAGTAAACATCAATGCCTTTATCACAGGCTTTTTCTAACTGCTCTGCAAAGTCATCAGCTTTGTGATCAATACAGGCATCAAACCCTAGTTTTTCAACGGCGTGTGCACATTTTTCGCTACCACCAGCAACACCCACTACTTTACAGCCTTTAATTTTAGCTATTTGACCAACCGTTGCGCCTACAGGGCCTGTTGCTGCTGCAACAACTACGGTTTCGCCTTCTTTAGGCTGGCCAATATCAAGTAAACCCATGTAAGCAGTAAAGCCAGGCATACCCATAATACCTAATGCGTATGAAGGGTTTGCAGGCTCTTTACCTAACTGCATTAAGCCTTCGCCGTCGGTAATGGCGTAGTCTTGCCAACCTGTGTAGGCAAGTACCCATTCGCCTTCGTTAAACTTATCGTTTTTAGACTCTTCTACTTGGCACACTGTTGCGCCAACCATTACATCGCCAATATTAACAGGGTCAGCATACGACTTAGCATCGCTCATACGACCACGCATGTACGGGTCTAGCGATAGGTAAATAGTACGTAGTAAAACTTCACCGTCTTTTAAAGCCGGAAGCTCTACCGTTTTTAATTTAAAGTTTTCATCTTTTGGAGCGCCATTAGGGCGTGATTCAAGAGTAAGTTGGCGACTAGTCGTAGACATATAAGATCTCCTATTAATATAAATAAACTACTTACCGAATGTTTACGTTTTAAAAATCGTGTTCAGCTAAACAATAATGCGCGGCTAAGCAGTATGAATATGTACAATGCGTACCTTAATAAAGGAGTTTTGGGCGGGTGGTTGATAATTCAACCTTTGCGCAGATTTAATTAGAGTAATTAGTCTGCTTTGAGCTTACTAAATATATGATTGTTGTAAAGTACCCCGTTTTTATAAATGGCCTGTTTAAGCACAGCCTCTTGCTCAAAGCCGCTCTTAGTAAGTGCTTTCATAGAGCCGGTATTACCAGCAATCACGGCACCAAAAATTCTGTTCAAGTGTGAGCTTGCAAACGCTTCATTGCATATAAGTTCAATAGCGCGAGTAATAATACCTTGCCCCCAATAGGCTTTATTAAGCCAATAACCAATTTCGCCACTGCGTTTGTATTCAAATTCGCCGGGAGTTATACCAATACAGCCCGCAAATTGCCCATTTACAACAATGGCCTTAATAATGCCGTTTTTTGAGCCTTGGCTTATCCACCAGTTTGCATCGGCTTGCGTATACGGAAACGGAATTTTTGACGATAAATAACGCGTTACCTGTTCATCATTTAAGGTGTTAATAATAAAAGGCGCGTCTTGGGCTTTAAACTCTCTGAGGGTGATCATATTTTTTCATAAATTTTTAGTATGCACACTAACTTAACAATCATTTAAGAGTTAAACAATCAGAACCTAAATTAAACGCTTTACGGCTATTACTTTGTTTTAAAGTCCTCTAATATAAGCAAAATATTACACCTATTTTAGATGCCATTATGCACCCTCACATTAAAGCGCTTTATAACAGCGCCCTAAAACCAAGCCGTTTAATTATTGGTTTAATGAGCGGCACCTCGTTGGATGGGCTTGATGTTGCACTGTGTAAAATAACGGGCGCTGGCTTAAATACTCACATTGAGGTTTTAAATTTTACCACCGTTGACTACAACGACGATTATAAAACTAAAATAAAGCAGGTATTTGCCAAACGAGAGTGCGATTTAGAGCTTGTAACTTTACTGCACCCGTGGGTAGGTAAACTCCATGGCGATATGGTTAACCAGTGCTTACATACTTGGCAAATAGACCCGGCAAGTATTGATGTAATAGCAAGTCACGGGCAAACCATTTACCACTGCCCGCAGTCGCAGCATAATCACAAAAGCTTTACTAATGGCACCTTACAAATTGGCGATAGCGACCAAATAGCCGTTACTACGGGTATTACAACCATTGGTGATTTTAGGCAAAAACACATAGCCGCAGGAGGCGAGGGCGCACCACTTGCTGTGTATGGCGATTATTTGTATTTTTCGAGCGCTGTGGAGAGTCGGATTTTGCTAAATATGGGCGGCATAGCTAACTTAACGTTTTTACCCAAAAATGGTGATGCAAACCGTGTGTTTAGCTCCGACATTGGCCCCGGTAATACCATTATGGATGCCTACGTACAGCAACATTTTAAAGATATGCATTATGACGATGGCGCAAAAATAGCTAAAGCAGGCAAGGTAAATACACCATTATTAAATGCATTGTGTAATAACGCATTTTTTAAACTCCCAATGCCTAAAACCACAGGGCCTGAGGTATTTAACTTAGCGTATTTAAACACCGCACAGCAGCTTACAAATACACAGCACTTAAGCCATGAAGATGTAATGGCCACCTTAAATACCTTTACAGCAACCGCTATAGCAAATGCATTAAACGAGTGTGCAGAGCGCGCACAAAGTTGTGTGGTGTATGCAAGTGGTGGGGGTATTCATAACCCATTACTAATGGCGCAACTTACAACGCTTTGCCCACGTATTAAGGCTTTTAAAAATACCGACGATTTAGGTATTAACCCTGATGCAAAAGAGGCTGTGTTATTTGCTATTTTAGCAAACGAATGCCTAGCCGGAGAGCAGCAACACCTAAGCAACACCGCACAAGGTATTGCGGGAGTTACTATGGGTAAAGTAAGTTTTGCAGACTAGGGCGTGTTGGTCTTTGTGGATTGAAATTTGTTCAATCTAGAGGCGATTAAATCGCGGCGCGAGGTTTGTAACCTAGTGGGCTAAGTAAAAACCGAGCAAAGCTTCGCGTCCTGCTCACGCCCCTTACCTACATCCATGTAGGCAACAAAGAGTTAATCGTCCCTAGAAAGAACCCAAAGGGCAGTGCATGTTTGGTATTTATGCTGCGTTATCGCCTATTTATGGGGAGTAACCACACTACATAGGCTCTGCCTTGCCTAAAAACCAAACATACTGCTGTAAATTCACCCACCAAAGTTCAACACGCCCTAACAACTTATAAGTAGTGTCGCGTAATGTAAGTGCAGTCAGCACTAAAACAGCGATAAAAACGTAGAACCCATACTCGCAAAGTAGCTACGAACGCCCTGTGACTTGGTATGTTCAGTTTTTATTTGCTCAGGGATATAGCCTTGCTCAAATGCTTTAATGTACACATCGAGTTGCTGGCTTTCTTTTAAGGTCGTGTTTTTTCCGTGCAGCATCATTTGCACTACAAAACACTGGCTTTGTGTAATGTTACTTAAAGTAAGATTTACAGTACCAGATTCAAGGTCTGCATTGCTCAGCGTTTTTTCAGTAAAATACTGCGCCCCACGCGCACTGGGCTGCGTTGCACTTAGTGAAATAACATCGCTCTCATTTGCGCCATCAGGCAACACACACTGCAGCGTAATGTTATGCGCAGCATTGGCTTTTAGCGATAGCTTTTCATATTCCATAGCGTGGCTCATCGCCGCAGACATAGAATCATCAAATGATTGCAGTGCAAATGTTAGTTGCACTAAGGGTGTACTCATCTTACTTAATCTTCTTGAGTCTATTCATTTATCGGATAGAGATTATCGCGGATCAAAGTTACAGATTTATGACTAATTACATTATTTAGTACAATTATTGAGTAGTTTGATCAAAGAGGATCTTTTTGTTCTTTCTCATCCAACTTTGGAATGTTTTATCACACATCTGGAATGAAGAGCCATATGTGGCAGTGCTTGTAGCGATGGTGCTTCCGTTCCTTATTTGGGTTCTTTTCATAGGGGACAGAATTTTGTTTTTAGGCTTAAACTAATTAAACAGAGATTCCCAACTAAAATTCTATACTTTATCTTTTTTGGTTTATTACTGTATGGATAGCGGTTTATTGTTGTACCTCATATTAATAGAGCGGTGTTAGCGGCCAAGATAAATGTCGCAATGCAAATGTTCTAAGGCGGTTATGAGCGAAAACCAGTTATTGAGATTGGCTAAATATAGTAGTTAATTGATTGGTCAAACTGCTTTTTGCGCATATATTCATGAAAATGCGCGCTGCGCGCAAATTGGATTATTAACTTCACCTAAAAACTTTAGAAAACTTAGTTATAGTAATACCTTAGGTAATTTGCTAAAACTATATAAAGTAGATAGATGAGCGTTATGTCGGCAGAAATATGCTTGATGAGCGTACTATTAAATTGCTAGGTGTTCGGCAGATCTTACAGTAGGGATATAACTTGAAAATTAGACACTTAGAAGAATTTGATCATAAAGATCTTCATAATATTTATAGCTTTACGGAAGTAATGGCAAATACATCACAACTTCCTTTTTTGAGCTCTTCGCAAGTTTCAAATCTCTTTTCAGCATCAAATCAATACACGTTAGTCGCAGAAGTTGATGGTAAGGTGGTTGGACACGTGACGCTATTCCTAACGGATAAAGTTCGGGATAAGCATACTGCTTCTATTGCCACCGCTGTTCACCCTGAAAGTCACGGACAAGGTGTCGGAAAAGCCTTGATGCATGAAGCAATCAATCAAGCTGATAATTGGCTTAATTTAGTTCGTGTTGAATTAGAGGTTCATGCTGATAATCTTTCAGCCAAAGCTCTGTATGAAAAGGTAGGCTTTGAAACTGAGGGCATTAAGCGTTTGAGTACATTCAAAAGTGGACGGTATATAGATATGGTTATCATGTCCAGAATCAGCCCTGCACATGGAATGAACGCATAACAAAGCGTTTAAGGCAGATTCGCAACGCATGGCATTCTTGGTTCAAATGAGTTTTGTGTTTACGGTGTAATGGTTTAGGTTAGACGTAGGCGTCACTCACTACTTAACGCGGCGTTATGTTGTTTTGCAAGTTAGTAGGAATTTTTAAAGGGATTTGAATTGAATGAAATTTTTCAAACTTACAGTGATAATATTATTTGCTTTAATTATTGGTGCAGCACTGTCATACCAGAAAATCATCTCAGACATATTGATACCGCAGTATGTTGACTGGGCTTATGAAACTGAAAAAAAAGGCTCGGAGTCAGGAGGTCCGCTAAATTCACGAGAATTAGCTTTGGCAGCTGATATAGAAATTCAAAAACCAGAGAAAGTCAGGATTGTACATGTTGAAGAAGTACCCTTTCCATTCGAAAACTTCGCTCTAAAAACACTAGGTGAAGCACTAGGTTTTATTGGTGAAGGTATTACCAATAACGCTCAGGCTTTCGGGTATTCTATTTATGTTCGTAATGGATATGAGCTCAATAGGCCAAAATTGGCTCATGAATTGGTTCATGTGCTACAAATCGAAAGATCTAGTCTTGACCAAGTGATAACTCAGCACTTCTCTGACATAGCTGAATTTGGTTATGACAAAGCACCTTTAGAAGTCGAGGCTTTTAAAGCAAATAAACAGTATGCAGCTGATTGGTAATTAAACGTTGAAAAATCACATTAAGTCGGTCGCAAGCTCCCTGGGACAGTAATACGTGGACTCAGTCGCTTCGCTCCAAATTTTAGCCCACGTGTTATTGCCCCTAAGCGGGATGTTAGTTGGCTTCAACCTAGTCAGCAGCACGGAACAAGTTTTCGGAGTATTTAAAAGTGGACTTTGTTATAGGCTTAATTCCATTTTTATTGTTCTATGTTTTAGTGAATTATATCCAAAGCACTATTGGGTATTACCCTAAACTAGCTAGAGAATATAAAACGGATTTAAGCATTTCGGATTCATCTATTTTTAAATCACGCAGTATGTACCTGACAAATATTGCAGATATTTCTCGTGAGAAAAACAGTGAATATAGGACTTGGCTAAATATCAAATCATTTGAGCAAGGGGTATTTATAAGCCAAAAACGGATGCTGATTCTACTATTTCCCAAGAGTTTTTTTATACCATGGGAGCAAATTAGCTTAATAAAAGAGAAAACTAATTTTCTTAAAAATCAATATCTTTATAAAGTCGAATATAAAAAAGAACCTATTTATATCATTACGAAATTCGATTTGTTAAAAAGCTCAACTAACAAGTGACTATGGTGTCAATTCCTAATTTAAAACCATTTTAGGATCCCACATGACACCATCCCTCACCATAGAATTTATGATTACTATAAGCTTTCTTATACAGGCAATAATAGCCACTTTT